>JBGTSL010000248.1:0-3662 GCA_041940325.1 Brevundimonas sp. | reverse complement strand
GCTGGCGCTACAGCGAATGGGCCGAAGGCGGCTTCCTCAAGGAACTGGGCGTGGACGACGAACCCATCGGCCCCCACCTGATCCCCCGCCCGCCCGAGCCCGGCAGCAGCGCGGGCGGCCTGGAGGACAAGCTCAAGGCCTTCATCGACAAGCTGACCGGCGGGACGAGCGCCAACTCCGACATCGAACAGCTGATGTCGATGGGCGAGGAATCGTTGGCGTTGAACGACCTCGGCGGCGCCGCCCAGGCCTTCGCCCAGGTGATGACGCTGGAGCCCGGACACGAGGGGGCGATCGCCGGCATGGCCCGGGTCTATCTGGCCGACGGCGATCCCGATCAGGCCCGCCAGACCCTGGCCATGGCCCCGGCCGAGTCGAAGAACGCCCAGGTGCAGTCGATCCGGGCGCAGCTGAGCCTGGCCTCGGCTGCTCCGGCGGGCGCCGGCGCCGAGCTGGAGGCGCGCGTCGCCGCCAATCCCTCCGATCACGAGGCGCGCTACGAACTGTCCCTGGCCCAGGCCGCGGCCGGCGATCTGAAGGGCGCGGTCGACAGCCTGCTGACCATCGTCGCCGCCGACCGGGATTGGAACGACCAGGCCGCCCGCAAGCAGTTGCTGGTGGTGTTCGAGGCCGCCGGCCCCGCGTCCGACATCGCCCGCGAGGGGCGGCGCCGCCTCTCTTCCATCCTGTTCGCCTGAGGGGAATCGTATGGCGCAGGGTTATCACAGGGCCGTCGACCTGCCGCAGGTCATCCCGGTGTTCCCCCTGCCCGGCGCCATTCTGCTGCCGCGCGGCCAGCTGCCGCTGAACATCTTCGAGCCGCGCTATCTGAACATGATCGACGACGCCATGGCCGGCGACCGGATCATCGGCATGATCCAGCCCCGGCCCGGCGCGCGCGGCCTGCCCGGCCTGTCGCCGGTGGGATGCGCCGGCCGCATCACCAGTTTCGCCGAGACCTCGGACGGCCGCTATCTGATCACCCTGACCGGCTGCGCCCGTTTCCGCCTCGCCAGCGAACTGCCGACCCAGACGCCCTATCGCCAGGTCCGGGCCGATTTCGCGCCGTTCGAGGCCGATCTGGCGGCGCCGCCGGTGGACGACGTCGGGCTGGACCGCGAAACCCTGCTCGACGCCCTGCGCGCCTATCTGGAGACGCGCGGGCTTGACATCGACTGGGACACCGCCGAGACGGCCCCGCCGGAGGCGCTGATCAACAGCCTGTCGATGGCCCTGCCGTTCGAACCATCGGAGAAACAGGCGCTGCTCGAGGCGGCCAGCCTGACCGACCGCTCCGAGGTCCTGACCGCCCTGATGACCATAGACGCGGCGGAATCGGGCGACGGCGACGCCCCTTCGATGCAATAGTGAGCCGATGAGCGACGTCTTTCACACCCCCGCCTCCGTCGACCCCCGTCTGCTGGAGGTGCTGGTCTGCCCCGTGACGCGCGGCCGGCTGAGCTATGACCGCGAGCGTCAGGAGCTGGTCTCGAAGGGGGCCAAACTGGCCTATCCCATCCGCGACGGCGTGCCGATCATGCTGGCGGAGGAAGCCCGGAGGCTCGACTAGAGCGCTTCGCCGCGGAGCAGCCGCGGCAGGTCGCCCGTGGCGCCGCCGGCCTCGTGCATGAAGGCGCGGCGCAGGGGAGCGATGCGGTTGACGGCGGCGATGCCGAGATCGCGGGCCAGACGCACCGGCGCGATGTCGTTGGAGAACAGCCGCACGAAACCGTCGAAACCGGCCGCCAAGGCCGCGTTGTCGAAGCGGCGCCAGCGGGCGTAGCGGTCCAGCACCGTCTCCGAGCCGATGTCCTCGCCCAGCCGAACGGCCTCGACCAGCACCTCGGCGAGGGCGGCGGCGTCCTTCAGCCCCATGTTCAACCCCTGCCCCGCGACCGGGTGGACGCCGTGGGCGGCGTCGCCGATCAGGGCGACGCGCGGCGCGGTCAGCTGTTCGGCCAGCTGCAGGGAGAGCGGATAGACGAAGCGCGGCCCGACCACCGTGACGTCGTCCAGAAATTCCCCGAAGCGCCGCATCAGATGGGCGTGGAAGGCCTCGTCGGAGGCGGCTTTCAGCGCCTCGGCCCGGCGCGTCGTCTCGGTCCACACCAGGCTGGCGCGGCGTCCGGTCAGCGGCAGGATGGCGAACGGACCCGAGGGCAGGAAATATTCGTAGGCCACATTGCCGTGGTCGCGGCCCATCGAGACGGTGGCGACCACCCCGCTCTGGTCGTAGCCCCAGCCGACGGTGTCGACGCCCGCCTCGCGACGCACCCGCGAGCCGCGGCCCTCAGCCCCGACCACCAGGGGCGCGCGCAGGACCTCGCCATTGGTCAGCGTGACCGCAGCCAACCCCGGTCCGGCCTCGACCCGGTCCACCGAGGCCGGGGCGCGGACCTCAAGACCCGCCGCCGTCACGGCCTCGCTAAGCGCCACGCGGATGCGCCGGTTCTCCACCATATAGCCGAGCGGCTCGCCGTCGGTGCGATCGCCGATCTCGTCGGCGTCGAAGCGCAGGAAGGCGGAGGACGCCGCCGGCGAGGCTGCCCCCGGCCGCCGACCGTCGGTCACCAGGATGCGGTCCATGCGGCAGGCGTGCGGGCGCAGCCCTTCGCCGACGCCGAGCGCGTCGAGCATGCGGAAGGTCGAGAAGGCGATGGCCGTCGAGCGGCCGTCGAACGACGGCGCCAGCTGGGCCGAGAACGGCTGCGGATCGATCAGCACGACCTTCAGCCCGCCCTGGGCGGCGGCGAGGGCGAACGTCGCGCCCGCCAGTCCGGCCCCGGCGATGATGATGTCGTAGCGATCTGTCGCGGTCATGCGCCGGTTGTCGCGCCGCCGGGCCCCGAGGTCCAGTGCGACCAGAGGCATCAGGCGACGGGGTGACGGCCGCCTAAAGTAAACAGCCCCTTAACCCTGCCCGGGCGACAATGGTCGGCGTCTCGTCCCGTCCGGAGTCCGCCGCCGCATGTCCGCCGCCCTCGCCCTCGGCCACCGCGCCTTCGAGAGCGCCCGCATCGTCTGGGCCGCGCCGTTCGCGGTGCGCTTCCGGGGCGTGCTGCAGGCTCTGCTGGCGACGCTGCTGCTGGCCGCCCTGGTCTCGTGGAACCCGGCCGACCCCAGCCTCAACGCCGCGTCCTCGGCCGAGCCGAGCAACTGGCTGGGCCTCAACGGCGCCCTGTTCGCCGATCTGTTCATGCAGTCGCTGGGGCTGGCCGCCTGGCCCGCCGCCCTGCTGCTGATCGCCTTCGGCCTGGCGGGCGCCATCGGCGACGCGATCCAGCAGCGGCTGAAGCCGACGCCGTTCAATATTTTCGCCGCCACGGCCGGAGTGCTGTGCCTGTCCGCCGCCCTCTCGGCCCTGGCCCAGCCCGCCGCCTGGCCGCTGGCCGCCGGACTGGGCGGCCTGTGGGGCGACGCCCTCGTCGGCCTGGTCGGCATGGCCTTCGCGGCCCTGCGCCTGCCGGGCGCCGCGATCGGGGCCGGCGTCCTGTTCCTGCCGCTGGGTCTGTGGGGCGTCGGTTACGCCATCGGCCTGCGCGTCTCGGATATCGGCGAGGCGATCGACTGGGCGCGCGGTTCGCGTCGGTCGGGACCGCCGCCGTCCGCCGCCCGGCGCCCCAAGGCCCCGCCCCGGCCGCGGCCGGCGCCGGAACCCGAGG
>JBGTSL010000247.1:0-3673 GCA_041940325.1 Brevundimonas sp. | reverse complement strand
GGCGCGGCGCTACGACCTGACCGCGCCGCTGGCCCGGTTCGCGGCCCAGAACTGGGAGACCCTGCCCAAGCCGTTCCGCCGCTACGCCTTCGGCCCGGTGTGGCGCAACGAGAAGCCGGGCCCCGGCCGGTTCCGCGAGTTCGTCCAGTGCGACGCCGACACGGTCGGCTCCGATCGCCCTGAGGCCGACGCCGAGATCATCGCCATGGCCTGCGAGGGGCTGCAGGCGGCGGGTCTGGCCGCCGACCAGGCGGTGGTGCGGGTGTCGAACCGCAAACTGTTCGACGGCCTGTTCGAGGCCGGCGGCGTCGGAGACGCGGGCCAGAAGCTGACCGCCCTGCGGGCCATCGACAAATATGACCGGCTGGGCTGGGAGGGCGTCGCCGCCCTGCTCGGCGAGGGCCGGATGGACGAGTCCGGCGACTATACGAAGGGGGCCCGGCTTCCGGCGAAGGTGATCGGCGCCATCGAGGGCTTTCTCGCCTCGGCCGGAAGCGCCGACGCCACCCGCGCGGAGACGCTCGACGCCGTGGCCCGGTGCGGAAACATCGGGGCGGCGGGCGAGGCGGCGCTGGCCGAGCTGGCCGCCATCGACGCGGCCCTGGGCGCCATGAAGGTCGGCCAGTCCACGGTGCGCTTCGACCCGACCATCGTGCGCGGGCTGGAATACTACACCGGCGCGGTGTTCGAGGCCGAGCTGCTGCTCGAAACCACAGATGACAAAGGCCGGGCGGTCCGCTTCGGCTCGATCGGCGGCGGCGGACGCTACGACGACCTGGTGGCGCGCTTCACGGGCGAGCGGCTGCCGGCCACCGGTTTTTCGTTTGGCGTGTCGCGGCTGGCCTCGGCCCTGCGCGCGGCGGGGCGGGGCGCCGCCGACGCGGTGCGCGGGCCGGTGGTGGTGATCGTCTTCTCCGAGGGCGACATGCAGCACTATCTCGACGCCGTCGCCGAGCTGCGGAGCGCCGGGATCGCCGCCGAACTGTACCTCGGCCGGGCCGGGATGAAGGCGCAGATGAAATACGCCGACCGGCGCGGCGCTCCGGCGGCGGTGATCCTGGGCGGTGACGAGATCGCGGCCGGGCAGGTCACCGTCAAGGACCTCGACGCCGGGCGGGCGCTGGCGGCCGGCATCGCCGACAACGAGGCATGGAAGGCGCAACGGCCCGGCCAGGTCGTGGCGCCCCGCGCCGACCTTGTCGCCACGGTCCGCCGGATCGTGGATGCTCCGCACACGGATGCGTGAGTTATCACTGATAAGGAATGAAAACCGGCCGTTTCGGCTGACACTTCATTGACTTGACCGCCGGAATGTCGTCATTCTGCGGCCACTCGAAAGCCGTGACGCCTTGGCGCAGCGGCCTTTCGGAGGCGTTTCGGGGAGGAAACGTCCGCTCCGTAGAGAGCGAAAGAAGCCCGCCGCGATGTATCCCCCGCGGCGGGCTTTTTCGTGCCCGGAGGCGGATCGCATGCGATCCGCCGACGCAAGGTCCGCTCCAGCCTGACCAGCCGCCGACCCCGCCGCGTCAGTCCGGTTTCCAGCTCCGCAACAGCTCGGCAGCTTCCGGCTGGTTTCCGTGCAGGGCCCAGCCCAGCGGCGAGCCGCGCCACAGGGTGTCCAGGGTTTCCCGGCCGGCGCCGGCGGCGAGCAGGAGCCGCATGGTTTCAAGGTCGCCGTCCAGCGCCGCCTGATGCAGGGGCGTGGAATGGGTGTGGACGGGCATGAAGGTGTTCGGCTCGGCTCCGGCCTTGAGGCAGAGGTCGACGGTTTCCGGATGTTGGTTGATGACGGCCAGCGCGAGGGCGTCCTGCAGGTCGCTCGCGGAGGCGCCGGTCAGCAGGTGCGCCAGCTCTTCCGCCCTGCCGAGTCCGGCGGCCGCGGCGACGTCTGGCGGTCTGCCCTGCTCGATCAGCCATGAGACCACCGCCGTCTGGCGATGACCGAGGGTCATCCGGATATTCCGGCGCGTGACGACGGCCCCCGCCTCGATCAGGACCGAGGCGAGGGCGACCTGCTCCGCGCCGGTCATCCGGCCGTTCGTCATCACCAGCTCCAGTGCATAGGTGACGTCGTCCGGCTTCACGCCGCGCGCCAGTATCAGGCGGGCGATGTCGACGATGTTGGGCGGCGAGCGGGGGATCAGGGTGGGGTTGTTGGCGACGAACCAGAACAGGGCCGGGTCGCTGAAATAGCCCTTCGGCCCCATCTCGGGCTCGACGGCGCGCACCGTCAGCAGGTCGGGACGGGCGTCGAGAAGCCGCGTCAGGGCTGTGGCCCCGGACTGGATGGCGGCGACGGCCTCGCGGAAGGCCGGGTCGGCGATGCGGGGCCCGTCGGCGAGGAGCTCCATGATGCGCTCGCGGTCGGCCGGGGCGCCGTCGCGGGCGACGTCGAAGGGCCGGCGGTCCCGGCCATCGCCCTGCCAGAAAAGCGCCCCCCGCCGGAGCAGCAGTTCGACCATGGCGGCCGGGCCGGTACGGGCGGCGGCGTGCAACGGCGTCGACCCGTCCTCGCAGAAGGCGCGCACGAAGGCGCCCGCGTCCAGCAGCCGGGTCGCGACCGCGAGGCGGCCGGCGGCCGGAGCGTCTGAGCCACAGGCGAGGTAGAGGGGCGTGTTGACCTCGCCCGGTTCGCCGTCGACCGCGGCGCCCCCGGCCAGCAGGGCGCGCACCGCCGCCTCGTCGCCCCGCGCCGCCGCCTGGGACAGGGGCGAGCGGCGGCCCTCGTCGATGCGGGTCAGGACGGCGCGCATCAGCCGGGCCCAGTTGGGGAGGCCGTGCTCGTGCGCGATGCGGGCCTGGGCCGTGGCCAGGGGCACGCCGTCGGCGCGGGCCCGGCGTTTGGCCTCCTTGCGCAGGTATTCCTGGGAGGGGTGGGCCGGGAGTCGGCGTGGCGGCGTGTCGGAAGCGGACATGGGAAACCCTTTCCTCGGCGCCCGTGTCCGCTCTTCGGGCTGGAAAAGGTCGCTGTCGATCAGGGCGTGTGGAGGCGGGCTGGGCCCTTTCCGCGGACGGGCGGCCGCCCCTGACGACCGGAACGGATGCTAGGCTGCGCGCCGGCCGCTGACAATCTCGCCAGGCCGCGTCGGGTCGACAAGGCGGAGCCTTGTGACCGCGGCCCAAAAGAAGAAAGGCCGGAGCGTCGCCGCACCGGCCCTTCCCTGATCGATCAGACCGCCGCCTACCAGATGCGGACGCGGTCTTCCGGGGCGAGGTAGTATTTGTCGCCGGGCTTGACGTCGAAGGCCTCGTACCAGGCGTCGATGTTGCGCACCGGGCCGATGACCCGGAACTCGGCCGGGCTGTGCGGATCGGTGGCGATCTGGTTGCGCAGGGCGTCGTCGCGATATTTCGACTGCCAGACCTGGGCCCAGCCGTAGAAGAAGCGCTGGTCGCCGGTGGTGCCGTCGATCACCGGCGCCGGCTGGCCGTTCAGCGACAGGTGATAGGCCTCGAGGCCGACCGCATTGCCGGCGGCGTCGCCGATGTTCTCGCCCATGGTCAGGGCGCCGTTGACCTTGAAGCCCGGGATCGGCTCGAACTGGTCGTACTGGGCGCCGAGGCGGGCGGTCAGGGCCTGGAAATTGGCCTTGTCCTCGTCGGTCCACCAGTTGCGCTGCACGCCGTCGCCGTCCGACTGGGAGCCCTGGTCGTCGAAGCCGTGGCCGATCTC
>JBGTSL010000246.1:0-3676 GCA_041940325.1 Brevundimonas sp. | reverse complement strand
GGCGACAAGGTCAAGGTGACGCTGCGTTTCCGGGGCCGCGAGATGGCCCACCCGGAACTGGGCATGAAGCTGCTCAACAAGGTCCAGGCCGACTTCGACGAGGTCGCCAAGGTCGAATACGCGCCGCGCATGGAAGGCCGGCAGATGATCATGATCCTCGCCCCGAGATAGGCGACGCAGGCTGGGGGGCCATCGTGCGGATTGGTTTTTGGGCGCGGGTCTGCGCGGCCCTGTGTTGTCTGGCGCTTTGGGCGGAGGCGGGTGTGGCCGCCGCCCAGTCGGGGGCGGCGCCCGCGCCGCTACAGGCCTACGGCGCCTTGCCGTCCCTCGAACTGGTCCAGCTTTCTCCGTCCGGTCGTCAGATCGCCTTCGTCAATGTGGCGGGCGAGGAGCGCCGGCTGGTCCTGGTGGACCTCGTCACGCGTGAACAGCTGGGCAATATCGGCGTGGGATCGGCCAAGGTCCGCGATCTGCAGTGGATCGGAGAGGGCCGCGTCCTGGTCACCACCACCGAGACCGCGTCCGCGCTCGATCTGGGGGTGGATGTCACCGAGATGGCGGTCGGTCAGGTCTACGATCCGGCCACCGGTCGCGCCGTGCCCCTTCTGGCGAACACGCGGGGCGTGTTCCCGGCCCTCCTGAGCGAGGTGACGATCATCGGCGACGAAGGGGGGCGGGAGCTGATGGTCCGCGCCTTTTCCGTCGAGCGGCCGGAGCGGGTCGACCTCTACCGCGTCGATCCGGACACCGGCAGGGCCCGCCTCGCCGAGGTGATGTTCGCCGAAATCGATGACTTCGTCTTCGACCCGGTCTCGCGCCGCACCGTGGCGCGGAGCGAGTACGACAGCCGCTCGGGCGACTGGACCCTGGAGGTGCGTCCCGACGACGGCGCCTTCCGCGAAGTCTGGCGCACCACCGCTCCGATCGACATTCCCACGCTGATGGGCATGGGACCTGAGGGAGACAGCGTCATCGTGGCGGCTGAACGGCCCGATCTCAGCCAGCCCGGCCAGGACGAGGCGCGGTTCTTCGAGGTCGACCTGCAGGCGGGCGCTTGGCGGCCCGTGCGGTTCGACTTCCCGCCCCAGTCGCTGGCGTTTCATCCGGTGACCGGCCGGCTGATCGGCGCCGGGCGCGTTGACCACGACCGCCAGGTGCAGGCCTTCTCGGATGCCGATGCGGGGCGGCTGTGGGCCGTGACCGAGGCGGCCCTGCCGGATGCCGCGCCCAGGCTCGTCAGCTGGAGCGACGATTTCAGGCGCGCCATTCTCTTCACCAGCGGCTCGGGCGATTCAGGCACCTACTATCTGCTGGATATCGAGGCCGGCGAAATGAACGGCATCGGATCCGCCTATCCGGGCATCGCCGTCGATCAGGTCGCCCCGATCCGTCCGGTCACCTATGCGGCGGCGGACGGACTTGAGATTCCGGCCTATCTGACCACGCCGCCCGGAGCCGGGGACCCGAAGAACCTGCCGCTGGTCGTATTGGCTCACGGCGGGCCCGCTTCGCGCGACACCCTCGGGTTCGACTGGTGGGCCCAGGCCCTCGCCTCCCGCGGCTTCGCCGTTCTGCAGCCGAACTTCCGGGGCTCGACCGGATACGGCGACGCCTTCACCGAGGCCGGATACGGAGAGTGGGGCCGAAAGATGCAGACCGATCTTTCCGACGGCGTGCGCTGGCTGGCGTCGCAGGGCGTGATCGATCCGGCGCGCGTCTGCATCGTCGGCGCCAGCTATGGCGGCTATGCGGCCATGGCGGGTCCGACGCTGGATGTCGGCGTCTATCGCTGCGCCGTGTCGGTGAATGGGGTCTCCGACCTGCGCCGGATGGTGGAGGCCGAGGCCAGGGGGCGCGAACATCGCAACAACGAGGTGGTCCGGTACTGGAACCGCTTCATGGGCGTGGAACGGTCGGGCGACCGGTCGCTGGACGAGCGGTCTCCCGCCCGTCTGGCGGCCCGCGCCGATGCGCCCATGCTGCTGATCCATGGCCGCGACGACACGGTCGTGCCGATCGAACAGAGCCGCCTCATGGCGCAGGCCCTGCGCCGGGCCGGCAAACCGGTCGAACTGGTGGAGCTGGACGGCGAGGATCACTGGCTGTCGCGATCCGGGACCCGCCTGAGGATGTTGAGCGAGACTCTCGGATTCCTCGAAGCCCACAACCCGCCGGACTGACACGGCGGCTGCTTTGCCGGACGGCTCCCGGGAGGAGGCGTTTTCGCCGATCGCCAGACGGGTGAAAGGCCCGGCGCCATCGGCGCGACCACGCCTCTTGCGCGCGGTGGCGGACTGACGGACAGATCACTTCCCCCCGCCCGGACCTTGCCGTGACCCTGACGCCCGCCGCTTCCCAGCCCCCGCGATCGGCCCTCGCGGTCCTGTTCGGGATCGTGTTCATCAATCTGGTCGGCTTCGGCATCGTCATTCCGCTGCTGCCCTTCTACGGCCAGTCGCTGGATGCGCCGCCGTGGCAGGTGGCGCTGATGTTCTCGGCCTATTCCCTGGGACAGTTCGTGGCCGAACCGTTCTGGGGCCGCTTGTCGGACCGGGTCGGGCGCAAGCCGGTGCTGCTGATAACGGTTCTGGCCAACGCCGCCGGCTATCTGGCCCTGGCCTTCGCGCCGAATATCTGGCTGGCCATCGCGGTGCGGCTGTTCACCGGTCTGGGAGCCGGCAACATCTCGACCGTCCAGGGCTATGTCGCCGACGTCACCCCGCCGGAACTGCGCGCCGGACGGATGGGGCTGATCGGCGCCGCCTTCGGCCTCGGCTTCATCTTCGGTCCCGGGCTGGGCGGCCTTCTGACCCGGTCCGATCTCGGGGCGCTGGGGTACCAGCTGCCGATCTTCGTCGCGGCGGGCCTGTGCCTGCTGGCCGCGCTGGGCGTGGTCGTGCTGCTGAAGGAGAGCCGCGCCGCCGCCGATCCGGCGGCCCCGCGACCGCCCTTCCTCGGCGGCGTGCACGACGCGGTGGCCAATCCGGTGGTGTCGAGGGTGCTGCTGGTCACCCTGATCTACATGGCCGGCTTCTCGGGCATGGAGTCCACCTTCGGCTTCTGGACCGAGGCCCGCTACGGCTGGGGCGTGCGCGAGGTCGGCCTCTCCTTCATGGCCGTGGGGGTGGTGTCGGTGATTTCGCAGGGCCTGCTGGCCGGACGACTGGCGCGGCGCTTCGGCGAGGCCCGGGTGCTGGCGGTGGGCTGCCTGATCTTCGGCGCCGGGCTGATCGCCCAGGTCGCGGTCGGCCGTCTCCTGCCCGACGCGGATTTCCTCGTGCCGGTGATCATGGCCTTCGGCTTCTTCGGCATGGCCATCACCATGCCCAACATCTCCGCCCTGATCTCGCGCTCGGTCGATCCTGACCGGCAGGGCGCCATGCTGGGCCTGAACATGGCGGCCAGCTCAAGCGCCCGCATCTTCGGTCCGATGGCGGCGGGCGCGATCTTCTCGGGCGTCGGGCACGACTGGCCCTTCCTGATCGGCGCGGCCCTGACAGTTCCCGCGGCGGTGATGGCGATCAACGCCGGCCGGGCGTTTCGACGCGGCGCAGCAAGCGCGGTCACGCAGCCCGCCGAATAGACGCGACCGCCCGGCGAACCTCGATCCGCCTTGCTTTTGGGTCCCGCTTCGACTAGAAGCCGCGCCTTCGCGTACCGAACCGCCGGGCGAACA
>JBGTSL010000245.1:0-3683 GCA_041940325.1 Brevundimonas sp. | reverse complement strand
TGCAGATGCAGCTCGGCCTTGGGCAGGCCGGCGATATAGGCGTCGAGCGACATGGGCGGGCTCCGGGGTTGGGGCCGCCAGCCTAATCCCCGCCGCCGGCAGCGCCAACTGACGTCCAGGCGCAACGGGTGTAGGATCACGGCGAAGCTCGGGGAGGGCGACATGATCGACGGTCTGATCGGTACGGTCCTTCAGGTCGGCGTGGTTCTGATCGTCTGCCTCGTCGCCTGGTTGATCTTCGGCCGGCGCAAGGCGTCGTTCCGCGTCTGGCTCGGCCTGACCGGCGCCCCGCCCCTCCTGCTGCTCCTGTGCCTCGCCCTCGGCGCCGCCGGCGCCTGGCTGCTGCTCCAGGCCCCCGGCGTCGCGACGCTGGCGTCGGGGCCCGGCACGGTCATCGCCGCCTCCACGCCGGACGGCGTCACCGCCGGAGCGATCCTCGTTCTGGCGGTCAGCGCGCTGTTCAAGACCGCCTTCGCCGAGGAGCTGTTCTTCCGCGGCCTGATCGGCAAACGCCTCTACGGCGCCATGGGCTTCTGGCCGGGCAATCTGGTCCAGGCCCTGCTGTTCGGAGCCATCCACCTGCCGCTGCTGCTGCTGCCCGACGCCCCGCGCCAGACGGTCGGGCTGATGATCGCCTTCGTCACCGTACTCGCCCTGGTCTCAGGCTGGCTCAACGAGCGCCGCGCGGGCGGCTCCATCCTGCCGGGCTTCGCCCTGCACGGCGCCGGCAACCTGACCACCTACCTTGGCCTCGCCCTCGGCTGGATCTAGGGCCTACATCCGCTCCGGCGTGTCGATGCCCAGCAGGTCCAGCGCCGTCTCCAGCTGGTCCAGCACCGCCTTCGACAGCGTCAGCCGCGACCCTTTCATGGCCTCGTCCGGCGCGGCCAGCACCGGGCAGGCCGCGTAGAATTTCGAGAACGACTGGGCCAGCCGGTACGCATGCTCCGAGATCAGGTGCGGCATCCGCTTGTCGTAGGCCTCGCTCACGGCCTGCGAGAACGCGTCCAGCGTCAGGGCCAGGTCGCGCTCCGCCGGTTCGCCGACGACCACCGGCCCGGCCGCCGCGCCCTGGTCCGCCGCCTTGCGCAGCAGGGATTTGATCCGCACCGCCTGGTACAGCAGATACGGCCCGGTCTTGCCCTCGAAACTCATGAAGCGGTCGAGGTCGAAGACGTAGCTGGTCGTCCGGGCGTTCGACAGGTCGGCGAATTTCAGCGCCGCCACCGCCACCTTGCGGGCGATGTCGTCGAATTCGCCCTCGGACAGGTCGGCCCCCAGCTTCGCCTCGCGCAGCCGCTCCCGCGCCTTGTCGGTGGCCATGCTGATCAGGTCGTGCAGCTTCAGCACCCCGCCCGCGCGGGTCTTGAAGGGCTTGCCGTCCGGCCCGTTCATGGTGCCGAAGCCGAGGTGTTCCAGCGACCCCTCGGCGGCGTAGCCGGCCAGACAGGACGCCCGGAATACCTGTTCGAAATGCTCCGCCTGCCGCTCGTCGACCACGTACAGGATCAGGTCGGGATCGATCGCCTTGCGCCGGTCCAGGATGGTCGCCAGGTCGGTCGTGCCGTACATGGCCGAGCCTTCCGACGAGATGACCAGCAGCGGCGGCGGGCTCGGCGCCTCGACGACGCTGCCGTCGGCCAGCTTCTTCTTCCGCGTCTCGCCGGGCCGGGCCACGTGCACCACCCGCGCCCCGTCGTCCTCGACCAGCAGTCCGGTCGACTCCAGATGGGCGATCATCTCGGGCATCAGGGGATCGGCGTCGCTCTCGCCGTTCCACAGGTCGAAGGTCACGCCCAGCGACGCGAACTCGCGCTGCAGCGCTCTCATCGAGACGTCGTGCATGTGCTTCCACAGGGCGCGGTAGCCGGCCCGGCCCGCCTGCAGCTCAGCGGTCGCCCTGCGGGCCCGGTCGCGGAAGTCCGCATCCTCCTTGGCCCGCGCGGCGGCGGCCGGATACAGCCGCTCGAGGTCCTCCAGCGTCACCGGGCTTTCAACCGGGAAGGGCCCGTCGCCCTCGACCATGAAGCCGTCGGCCTTGCCCTCGTCGGCCACGGCGACGATCAGCAGCCCCATCTGGAAGCCCCAGTCGCCGAAATGGGCGTCGCCCCACACCTGGTCGCCCCGGAACCGGAACAGCCGCTTCAGGCTCTCGCCGATGATCGAGCTGCGCAGGTGGCCGACATGCATCGGCTTGGCCACGTTCGGCCCGGCGTAGTCGATCACCACCTTGCGCGGCGCGCCGACCAGCGAGGCACCGGCGTGGACGGCGTCCGCCGCCACCTCGGCCGCCCGGGCCGCCAGCGCGGCGTCGGCGAGCTTCAGATTGATGAAGCCCGGCCCGGCGACCTCGACCGAGGCCAGCCGCGCGTCGCCCTTCAACCGCTCGGCCACGCGCCCGGCCAGGTCGCGCGGATTGGCCTTCAGCGCCTTGGCCGCCGCGAGGGCGCCGTTGGACTGGAAGTCGGCCAGGTCGGGCCGGTCCGAGGGGGTGACGCGGGCCAGCGCCGGGTCCACGCCTTCGGCGGCGAAGGCGGCTCCGACCGCCTCGCCCAGAACAGTCCTGAGATCGGTCATTACTGGTCGGTCGACGGCGCCAGCGCCCCCGCGTTGACGCGGAAGCGGCTGCCGGTGCGGTTGAACTCTGCCATCTGCGGAGTCACGTCGAACCCGACGAGGATTTCGAAATTGTCCCCGCTGGTGGTCGCCTCGGCGCGCGGAATGACCACGACCTGCTCCTGGGTCACCGACGCGGTCAGCTGACCGTCGTCGAAACTCACCGGCAGATCGAAATACTCCTTGGCGAGCACCGCCTTGTTCCGCTCGGTCACGGCGATCCAGTAGCGGTAGGTGCGGCCCGAGCCTTCAGCCTGCGGGCCGCGGCCCAGGTTGAACAGGACCCGGGTGTGGACGGTGATCGGCTCGTCGCTCTGATAGGCGCAGTCCGAGACCAGCCCCTCGATCTCGCCGGTGTAGGCCACGTTCGACGCCGCCACCCGGTCGCCGGTCAGTTCGACGTAGCGGGCGGCGTCATAGAGAATCTTCACATAGGGGCAGGGGCCGGCGGCGGCGCTGCGCCGCAGCGGCGCGATGCGCGGCGCGCGCTGGCGCGCGTTCGCCACCGAGCCGTCGGCGTTCTGCCCGCGCTCGGAGCCGCCCTGGGGCTGTTGCGGACGCACCTGGGCGTCGGCCGTCAGCGGCACGAACACCGCCGAAAGCATCGCGGCCACGGCGGCCGAAGCCAGGGAAATCTTGAAGACGCGACGCATCGAAAATTCTTCCGCTAACGAGGAGGCGCGTGACAGCCCGACGCCGGGCGCAACGCTCGTTGCTGATAGCGGCTAAAGCGAGGCGCGGCAAACCTTCGCTTCAGCGCGCCATCACCAGGCAGGTCGAGGTGGCGGTGGCGTACAGCTTTCCGTCCACGCCGAGTTGCATGTCCCGCATTCCGATCCACCAATTGGTCCAGATGTGCGTCCGGCTGCTGATGATGTCCTGCACACTGCCGGCGGTGAGGTCGAGTTGCCACATTTCCCCGATCCTGGAATAATAATAGACGTCCGAATTGGGAGAGAAACTGTGGTAAGACCATCCGCGAATCGGCCACATGGGATTGTTTTGATAATAAGTGGTGGTGGAATCGATGATGCGCGGATTGGAAAAGATACCGGTCCAGGGGTCGA
>JBGTSL010000244.1:0-3692 GCA_041940325.1 Brevundimonas sp. | reverse complement strand
ATGCGGTCCGCAGGCAGAACCCGCGTATCGACAGGTGTCCGGCCCGGCGGACGCTCGGCGATACGGCTGACATCCATGTCGCCATAGGCGGTCATGGCCAGCGTCCGGGGTATCGGCGTGGCTGTCATGACCAGAATGTCCGCCGGCTGCCGGGATTTATCCGTCAGCATCATGCGCTGATGCACGCCGAAGCGATGCTGTTCGTCGACAATCGCCAGACCCAGATCCGCGAAGTCGACGCCGTCCTGGAACAGGGCGTGGGTGCCGATCGCGACCCTGGCCTCGCCCGAGGCCAGCGCGGTCAGCCGGGCGCGGCGTTCGGCGGGGGTGTCGCGGCCGGTCAGCAGGACGGTGGGCACGCCGGCGGCCTCAAGCATCGGCGCGAGCCTCTGCCAGTGCTGGCGGGCGAGGATCTCCGTCGGCGCCATCAGGGAGGACTGAAAGCCGGAAGCGGCGGCGTCGGCGAGGGCGAGCGCCGCCACCGCCGTCTTGCCGGAGCCGACGTCGCCCTGCAGCAGACGGCCCATCTGTTCGCCCGAAGCGAGGTCGCGGCGGATTTCGGCGAGCGCCTGGACCTGGGCGCCGGTCAGGTCGAAGTGCAGGGCGGCGAGAACCCGCGCCGAAGCCTCGCCGGGGTTGATGACCGGCGCCGGGGTGATCTTCCGGGCGCGGCGGCGGCGGGCGAGGGCCAGCTGGTGGGCCAGCAGTTCGTCATAGGCCAGCCGCTGGCGGGCGGGCGCGTCGGCCAGCAGGTCCGGCTCAGCCGCAGGGGCGTGCAGGGCGGCGAGCGCAGCGCGCCAGCCGGGCCAGCGGCGTTTGGCCAGCCAGGCCGGGTCCTGCCATTCGGGCAGCTCGGGCGCGTGTTCGAGGGCGGCCTGGACGAGCTTGCGGATGACGCGCGAGGTCAGGCCCTGGGTGGCCGGATAGACCGGCTCGACGGCGGCGATGTCGTCGGCCTGGGCGGGGGTGAAGACATCCGGGTGGATGATCTGCACCTCGTTGTTGAAGCGCTCGACCTTGCCGGACACCAGCCGGCGCTGGCCCTTCGGGAGCAGGCGGTCGATGTGCTGGGCCGAGCCGCCGAACCAGATCAGGTGGACGAAGCCGGTGTCGTCGATGGCCCGGACCTTGATCGGCACGCCGGGCTTGCCCGGCACGAGCAGGCGGTCGATGACGACATCAAAGACCCCGACCTGGCCCTCCACGGCGCCGGCGGCGGTCATCGGCCGGCGGACGATCAGGCCTGAAGGCGACAGGAACAGCAGGTCGCGCACCAGCGGCCCCGCCAGCTTCTGCACGAGCGGCAGGATTTTGGGCCCCACGCCCTTCAGGGTGGAGACCTCCGCGAACAGGGGGAAGAGACTCGGCGGCCGCATCTCCGACAGCATAGCTGGCGAAAGCCGGTCTGGAACGCTATCTGACGCGCTTCATTGAAGTGCCCTGTCGCTCGCCGCGCGGCGGCTCGCGCGTGAGGGCGCTTCTCACGATTTCCACCGGGCAAGGAAGCTTGTGGCCGATATCGACGCACGTCTGAAAGAGAGATTGGGCCGCATCGCCTTCCGGGCGTGGCGGCGCGGCTTCCGCGAGGCCGACCTGGTGCTGGGGCCGTTCGTGGACCGGGCGGGACCGACGCTGGACGAAGCGGAGCTGGATGCGCTGGAGGCCCTGCTGGCCCAGGACGACGATCACCGGCTCTACGCCTGGATCATCGGGACGGAGCCGACGCCGGCCGAGCATGACACCCCGGTGATGACGAAGATCCGGGCCTTCATGCGTGACCACGTCGCCGCGGCGGTAGCCGAGGGCGCCGGCTGATGGACGCGCAGGTTCTGAAACGCGACGATCGGGAGCTGGGCGGCGCCCCGGAGGGGCTGGACGCCCTGACCGTGGCCGGACGGCTGGAGGCGGACGGAGGCGTGGGCGTTTTCGTCGCCCGCGACTACGCCCGCATGGGCGAGTTCGTTCAGGCGTTCCGGTTCTTCGCCAATGACATTGAAGTGGTAGAGTTTCCGGCATGGGACTGCCTGCCCTATGACCGGTTGAGCCCGACCTCGTCGGTGTCGGCGGAGCGGATGGCCGCCCTGACCCGGCTGGCGCAGCGGGACGCGGGCGAGACCCGGCCGGTGCTGGTCGTGACGACGGTCAGCGCGGCCATGCAGCGTACCCCGCCGCGCGAGGTGACCTGCGGCGCCGGGTTCGAGACCACCGTCGGGCTGGACCTCGATACGGAAGCGCTCGAACGCTATTTCGCCGCCAACGGCTATATGCGCGCCTCGACCGTCTCGGAAAAAGGCGAGTTCGCGGTGCGGGGCGGGGTGATCGATGTCTATCCGCCGGGCTTCGAGGAGCCGGTGCGGCTGGACATGTTCGGCTCGGAGCTGGAATCCATCCGCACCTTCGACCCGGCCACCCAGCGCTCGACCGGGCAGATGCGCGAGGTGTCGCTGGCTCCGGTGTCGGAGGCCCTGCTGGACCCCGACAGCATCTCGCGTTTCCGCACCGGCTACCTGGCCCTGTTCGGGACGCCGGGCGACGATCCGCTGTACGCCGCGATCAGCGAGGGGGCGCGGCGGCAGGGCATGGAGCACTGGCTGCCGCTGCTCTACGAGCGGCTGGAGACGCTGTTCGACTATCTGCCCGACGACGCGCGGCTGTTCCTCGACAATCAGGTCGAGGCGGCGCGGGCCGAGCGCTGGAACCTGACCCGGGACGCCTATGACGCCCGGCGCGACGCGGCCATGGGCAAGGGCGGGGCGGCCTGGCGCGCCCTGCCGCCGGAGCGGCTGTATCTGCCCGAGACCGACTGGAACAGCGCCCTGGCCGGGCGCTGGGTGCGGCGGCTGTCGCCGTTCGACGGGCCCGGCGAGAACGCCGGCGGCCGGCTGGGGCGCAGTTTCGCGGCCGAGCGGGCCCAGGACAGCGTCAATCTGTTCGAGGCGGTGGCCCGGCACGCTGAGGCCGTGAAGGCGGCGGGCAAACGGGTGCTGTTCGCCTCATGGACCGAGGGTTCGTCCGAGCGGCTGGCCTCGATGCTGGCCGATCACGGGCTCGAGCACGTCGTGGCGGTGCGCGACTGGGCGGATGTGCAGAAGGCGCCGAAGGACCTGTATCTGCGCGGCGTGCTGCCGGTCGAGCACGGCTTCGAGACCGGCGACATCGCCGTCATCTCGGAGACCGACATCCTCGGGGACAGGCTGGCGCGGCCGAAGAAGAAGCGGCGGGCGTCGAACTTCCTCGCCGAGGCCTCGGCCCTGACCACCGGCGACCTGGTGGTCCACCTCGACCACGGCATCGGCCGCTACGAGGGGCTGAAGACGCTGGAGATCCAGGAGGCGCCGCACGACTGCCTCGAACTGCTCTACGCCGGTGAGAGCAAGCTGTACCTGCCCGTTGAAAACATTGACTTGCTGACCCGCTACGGCAGCGAGGCCGAGGGCGTTCAGCTGGACCGGCTGGGCGGGGCCGGGTGGCAGGCGAGAAAGGCGAAGGCGAAGCAGCGGCTGCGCGACATGGCCGAGGGGCTGATCGCCCTGGCCGCCAAACGGGCGCTGCGCGAGACCGATGCGGTCACGCCGCCGCCGGGTCTGTTCGCCGAGTTCTGCGCGCGCTTCCCCTATGAGGAAACCGACGATCAGCTGAACGCCATCGGCGATGTGCTGGAGGATTTGGGCAAGGGCCTGCCGATGGATCGC
>JBGTSL010000243.1:0-3729 GCA_041940325.1 Brevundimonas sp. | reverse complement strand
GCCGCCGCCGCCGCCCGACACGGCGCCGCCGCCGAAGCTGCAGGTCCGTGTCCCGGCTCCGGTTCCGGTCCAGATCCCGGTGCCGCCGCTTCCGGTGCCGCCGACGCCGAAGGAAGACCGGATCGAATCGACGATCCCGCCGGGCCGCATCACTGGACCGGTGACGCCGCCGCTGCCGCCTCCGCCGCCGCGTCCCGCGGAAATTCAGAACGTGACCTGGCAACGCCAGCCCGCGCCTGAGTTCCCGGATCGCGCCGCCAGCCGCGGCATCGAGGCGGGAACGGTGCAGCTGGTCTGCAACGTCTCGCCGAACGGTTCGGCCACGAACTGCTCGATCGTTTCGGAGGATCCCTCCGGCGCCGGGTTCGGCCAGGCCGCCCTGCGGTCGATGTCCCGGGCGCGGTTCTCGCCCCGGACCGTCGACGGGGTCGCCGAAGGCGGGCGCGCCCGCTTCACCATCCGGTTCCGTCTCGCCGACTAAGGCCGACGGGCCCCATACGACGAACGCCCCGGTCCCTGCGGCCGGGGCGTTTTCGTTTGCGGGGAGCGTTCCCGGCGGTTCAGGCGTTGTGCCGCCACGCTGGAAAACGGAGCCTGACCATGAAACGCCCCCTGACCTTCGCCCTCGCCGCGGCGACCGCCGCCACCCTGGCCGCCTGCGCCTATAACGAGACCCTCGGCCGCAGCCAGTTCCTGCTGGTCGATGACGCCGCCCTGACGCAGCAATCGGAGGCGGCCTGGGCGGAGGCCCTGCGGACCCAGCCGACGTCGAGGGACGCCGCCGCCAACGCCCGCGTGCGTCGGGTCGGGGCCCGGATCGTCGAGGCCGCCGGCCTGACCAACCGCAGCTGGGACTATGCGGTCTTCGTCAGCGACAACCCGAACGCCTTCGTCCTGCCGTCCGGCAAGATCGGGGTCACCACCGGCCTGCTGAACCTCGTCCGCAACGACGACCAGCTGGCCGCGGTCCTCGGACACGAGGTCGGGCACGTCGTCGCCCGTCACGCCGCCGAGCGCTATTCCTCGACCGCCGCGACCAGTCTGGTGCTGAGCGGGGTGCAGAGCGCCGCCGGCGACTACGCCAAGGCGGCGGGCGCGATCGGCGGCCTGGGGGCCCAGCTGGGGGTTCTGCTGCCCTTCTCGCGCCGGCACGAGCTGGAAGCGGACCGTCTCGGCGTGGATTATCTGCAGCGCGCCGGCTACCGGCCATCCGAATCCATAGCCCTGTGGCGGATCATGGCGCAGCAGCGGCAGGGTTCGACGCCGGAGTTCGCGTCGACCCACCCGTCGGACGCCAGCCGGATCGCGGCGCTGGAGCAGTATATCGAGAGCCAGGGCTGGGCCTGATCCCCGACGGCAGGGTCGAGGGGCGAGGCAGGCAGCCCGCCCCTCAAACCTTCTTTCAAATCCACCTTGATCGGGGCGGGCGACACGGCTAGACACGCCGCTCGCGCGGATACGTGCAGCCTTAGCTCAGCTGGTTAGAGCGCCGGTTTGTGGAGCCGGAGGTCCTCAGTTCGATCCTGAGAGGCTGTACCATCCCCGTTCACGGGGAGCCCGGATGACCGCTACGCCGCCCGCGTGGGCCCCCCCTCCAGTACAGCCGGTTCGAAGGCGAGCGGGATCGCGCCGCGCTCGATCTGCTGGCGCGCCTGCCCGGCGATCTGGCTCCGAAGGAGATCTGGGATCTCGGGTGCGGGGCCGGGCAGCATTCGGTCCGGCTGAAGCACCGCTGGCCGGAGGCGCGGGTTCACGGACTGGATTCCAGCCCGGCCATGCTGGAGCAGGCGCAAGGCCGGGACGCCGACATAGACTGGCGCCTCGGCGACATCGCGGCCTGGACGCCGGATCGCGCCGTCGACCTGATCCTGGCCAACGCCTCGCTGCACTGGCTGCCCGATCACCAGGCCCTGTTGCGGCGGCTGACCGGCGCCCTGGCCCCCGGCGGGGTCCTCGCGGTGCAGATGCCGATGGCGCATGAGACGCGGCATCATAGGCTGATGCGGGAAGTGGCGATGGAAGGGCCGTGGGCGGAAGCCCTGGCCGGGGTCGCAACCGTCGCCCCGCTTCTGGAGCCCGAGCGCTACTACGCCGTGATGGCAGAGAACTGCGACGGCATCGACATCTGGTCCACGACCTATCTACAGGCGCTGACCGGACCCGACGCCGTGCTGGAATGGATGAAGGGGACAGCGCTGCGGCCGTTCCTCGCGGCCCTTCAGGACGCGGTCACGCGGGAGGCGTTTCTGGGCGCGCTCGGCGCGCGGCTTTCTTCCGCCTTCCCTCGGGAGGAGGACGGCACGACGCTGATGCCGTTCCCTCGTCTGTTTCTGGTGGCGCGGAAGCGCTGAGAGGCGTGCGCCGACGCAGCTGGGTGACGGGGCAGGCGAGGCCGGCCAGCGCCTGCCGGGTGGCGCTATAGCCGGCGTCCACCCCGGCGTCGAACCCCTTCCAGTCGCGGATATCGAGGCCGTCGGGGGTCGGCTGGATCAGCAGGTCGGTGGCGGCCCGCGAGCTTTCCAGATCGGCGTCGGTGGTCAGGGTGGCCGAGCGCATCAGGATCGAGACGATCGGCGGCCCGCGGCGCCAGGCCCCGGTGGCGATCAGCCGCCAGATCGACGGTGGGTGCTCGATCATCTTGGGATCCACACCGCGCGTTTCGGACATGTCGACGCCGATGACCGGGCCGGAATTCATCTGCCGCATCACTTCGGCGGGCAGGTTCTTGAGCACGGCGCCGTCGACCAGCACCTGGCCCCGCATCACCACCGGCGGCAGGATCCCGGGAATGGCGATGGAGGCGCGCAGGGCCCGTCGCATCAGGCCGCGGCGGTGCACTTCCAGCTTGCCGCTGGTCAGATTGGTCGAGGCCGCGAAGAAGGGCAGGTGCAGGTCGGCCAGTTCGATGTCGCCATAGGCCTCGTACAGCAGCCGGTCGACCTTCTTCGCGCGGGTCATGGCCAGCATGGGGAAGGCGAGGTCGGACAGCGGATCGCTCTGCACGAAGGCCTTGCGGATGCGCGCCTCCAGTTCTTCCTGCGACCAGTTGAGGGCGGGTCCAGCCGCGATCACCGCCCCCATCGAGGCCCCGCCGACGAAGTCGATCGGCACGCCCGCCTCGCGCAGGGCCCTGAGGGCGCCGATGTGGGAATAGGCCCGGGCGCCGCCGCCCGACATGACCACGCCCACGGCCGAGCCGGTGATGACCCGGCCCATGCGCTCGGCGTCGGACTGGTCGCCCTCGACGGCCTGGAACCAGCGGCCGGGGCTGACGGCGTCGATCCAGACGCCGGTGTTGGCCGGATTGGCCATGCGCGGATCGCGCAGCAGGATCAGGTCGGTGCGGCGCTGGGCGTCGAGCACGCCGGCGTGGGGCAGGGGTCGATTGGGCGGGGCCAGCAGGCCGCTGCCGACGACGAAGACGCGGTCGACCTGGCGCGCGCACAGGGCGGCCCAGGCCGGCTCGTCCATCTCGGCGACGTAGAGGACGTAGTCGTGGGCGTCCTCGACCCGGCTGAACCATTCGCTGGCCGAGGACAGGGCCGACTGGTCGATGACCTGGCAGCTGAAGCCGTCGGCCTCGATGGCCGCGGCGATGCGCTCGACGAAGGCGCGGATGGGGCGGGGGCGGGCCGAGACGAAGCCAAACACGCTGGGCTCGCCCGCGCCGGAACGACGCTCGCGGGCGCGCTGGATCATCAGCCGCGACAGTTCGACCATCAGGTCGGG
>JBGTSL010000242.1:0-3731 GCA_041940325.1 Brevundimonas sp. | reverse complement strand
ACGCCCGAGACGCGCGATCGCGGGCCAATGGAGCCCGCGGGGATCGTCGCCGTCGCGATACTCCCGCAGCCCGAAGAACTCGCCGGCCCGGCTGCGTCGGCGCGTGCCCGCGGTGCGCTCGCCCGCCGGGTCGTCGGGCAGCCGCGGTGCATCGGGACGCGCCAGGGCCGGGTACACCAACACGCTCGCTGGTGCGGCCAGCTCCCGGCGTTTGATGAACAGCCCGAACGGGAACCTCGTCGACACGACAGCGCGCGGGAGGCGATCCGGCCCTCGGCGCGGCATCACGACCGTGGTCGGGATCCGCAGCCGCCCGCGCCCCGGCACCCGCACCGCGAACACCGGGTCGCACCGCCCGTCGGCGTCGGGGTCGCTGCGCTCGTCGTCCTCGACGCTGACCGCCAGCACGTCCCGCCGATCGGTGCCGAAGACCTCGACCACCAGCGCCGCGGGCTGCCCCATGTGCAGCGGGCCGGTGACCACGCGCCGCGCCGAGACCCGCCGCACCGACGCCTCGCTGAGCACTCCGCTGCCGACGATCAGCGCCATCTGGGCGCCGAAGATCGCGTGCAGCAGATTCGACCCGGAGTTGATCGCGGCAAACCCGACGAGCAGTGTCAGCCCGATGAACAGCCAGCCCGCGCGCGTGATCTGCAGGCTGCGGCCCCGCGCGCGGAGCCAGCGGCGCTTCGCTCTCTTCTTGCGCGGGCGCGCTCGGGAGGGCGGGGGCGTCGGGATCATCGGGAGCTCAGCGCGGCACCGCGACGCCCGCCACGATCTCGCGGATCCGATCGGCCGCGACGTCGTGCCCCGCGACCCTCGCCGTCCCCGCGCTGGGCGCGAGGATGGTCGCGAGCATCCGCAGCGTCGTCGTCTTGCCCGCGCCGTTGGGACCGAGCAGGGCGAAGATCTCGCCCTTTCGGATGGTCAGGTCGATGGGTTTGAGAGCCTGAAGGCCCGATTTGTAGGTCTTGGTCAGACCCTCGATGGAGATCACAGGCTGCATGCACGCCCTCCCTGAGCGCGCAGCAGATATGCGTCCGCAGGTCGCACCTCAAGGCCGGCGCCGCGGCAGCGGAGCCATATTTCTCGCCGGGGGTTATGGTCGCCGTGCCGAACGCCATCTCTCCGCTCCGCTCTCTCCTTGCCCGCCTGGGAGATGCGGGACGAAGGCGGTCGCCCCTGCTGCGGCGCGTCCCTCCCCTGCATGACCTGCTCGAACTGGCGGCCCGGGTCGGCTACGGGGCGCGGGGTTTTGTCTATCTGTCCGTCGGCCTGCTGGTGCTGTTCGCGACCCTGGGTCTGGTCGGCGACGCGGTCGGGGTCCGGGGCGCGCTGGAGTGGCTGTCGCAGCGGCCGCTGGGACGAATCTGGATGCTGCTGGTCGGCCTCGGACTGGCGGCCTTCGTGTTGTGGCGCATGCTTCAGTCCGTCTTTGACGCCGATCATGAGGGGACGTCCCGGGACGGCCTCATGACCCGGATGAGCCAGCTGGTCAGCGGCCTGAGCTATGCGGCCCTCGCCTTCGCGGCCCTGACCCTGTTCGCCGGTCCGCGCGCGGAGCCGCCCTCGGAGGGCGTGGCGGAGAGCCGGGAGCGGGCCGCGATGCTGCTGGACCTGCCCTTCGGCCGCTGGCTGTTGATCGCGGCCGGCCTGACCGTTTTCGGCATCGGGGTCGCCAATGTCGTCAAGGCGTGGCGCGAGGACTTCAGCGAATACCTCGACTGTTCGGTGCGGATGTGCCGGCGGGTGACGCCTCTCGCCCGCATCGGCCATGTGGCGAGGGGTCTGGCCTACCTGCCGTTGGCGGGCCTGATCGTCATCGCGGGCTGGCGCGCCCGGGCGTCGGAGGTGACCAGCTTCGGCGCGGCGCTGGAGGCGGTCGAACAGCGCACGGCCGGCGAGTGGATCGTCGGCGTCATCGCGCTGGGCTTCGTCGCCTTCGGAGCCTTTTCGTTCATCGAGGCGCGCTTCCGTCGCATTCGCCCGCCGCGGGATCTGAAGGTTCGCTAGGCGGTCGGGCCCCGGGTTGGTCCGGCGAGGGCGCCCGGACGTAGGATGATCCATCGATCGCGCTCGGCGTTTTCCTTCGAGCCAGCCAGGGAGGCCGTCATGGCCCGTCTGAAATCGCTCCTCGCCTCCAGTCTTCTGCTCGCCCTCGTCGGCTGCGGCGGCGGCGAGGCTCTGGATCCGATGGCGGGGTTCGGGCCGAACCCGATCCTGCCGGCGCCGCAGCGCTCGCTGATCCCGACCGTCAACATCGCCGAGGCGGTCGGCTGGCCCGAGGGGCGCACGCCGACCCCGGCGCCGGGCTTTCGGGTCCAGGCGTTCGCGAGCGGGCTGGATCACCCCCGTTGGCTTTACCGTCTGCCCAATGGCGACATCCTGGTGGCCGAGACCAACGCCCCGCCCAAGCCGGAAGGCAAGCAGGGCGGCGTACGGGGCTTTGTCCAGGGGCTGTTCATGAAGAAGGCGGGCGCAAGGGCGCCGAGCGCCGACCGGATCAGCCTGCTGCGCGACGCGGACGGCGACGGGGTCGCGGAGACGAAGACGGCCTTCCTGGAGAACTTGACGTCGCCGTTCGGCATGGTTCTGGTCGGCGACACCCTTTATGTCGCCAACGCCGACGCCGTAGTGGCCTTCCCCTATCGGACAGGTCAGACGCGGATCGAAGCCGCGCCGCGCAGGGTCGCCGACCTGCCGGCGGGCCGGAACCACCACTGGACCAAGAGCCTGGTCGCGAACGCCGACGGATCGCGCCTCTACGTCGGCGTCGGGTCCAATTCCAACATCGGCGAGAACGGCATGGAGGAGGAGGCCGACCGCGCCGCCATCCTCGAGATCGACCCCGCGACGGGGACGCGCCGTGTCTACGCCTCCGGTCTTCGCAACCCGGTCGGCATGGACTGGCAGCCCGACAGCGGAAAACTCTGGGTCGCGGTCAACGAGCGTGACGAACTCGGCAACGACCTGGTCCCGGACTACATGACCTCGGTGACCCCGGGCGGCTTCTACGGCTGGCCGTGGAGCTACTATGGTCCGATCATCGACGCGCGCGTCGAGCCCGCCAACCCCGGCATGGTCGCCCGGGCGCTGAAGCCGGACTACGCCCTCGGCGCCCACACCGCCTCGCTGGGCCTGACGTTCGGAGAGGGGGACCTCTTTCCCGCCCGCTACCGCGGCGGCGCGTTCGTCGGCCAGCACGGCTCGTGGAACCGCAGGCCGCGCAATGGCTACCGGGTCATCTTCGTGTCGTTCGAGAACGGCGTCCCGGCGGGCGGGCCGGAGGATATTTTGACTGGCTTCGTCAATGAGCGGGACCAGGCCATGGGCCGGCCGGTCGGGGTCCAGTTCGATGCGCGGGGCGCCCTGCTGGTCGCCGACGACGTCGGCAACGTCATCTGGCGGGTGTCGCCCGCGGCGGCTTCCAGCCAGCCATGAAAAGGCCCCGGCGGATCTCCGCCGGGGCCGCTTCATCGCCGCGTCCGGTCACGACTCCGGCTGGATCACGATCACCGGCGGAGGCGCCGCGGCCGGGGCCGGCGTGTCGGCGGCGGTCGTCGGCGGCGTCGTGTTCAGGCTCGCGGTATAGGGTTGCGGACCCGAGGGCTCCACGGCCGTTTCACGCGTCGCCGGAGCTGGAGGATCCGGAGCTTGCCTTGCCGCTCATGGGCCGGGAGCACCTGGGCTCGGTCGGGCTGGCCGTGTTTGTCGGGGCGCTGCTGTCCGCA
>JBGTSL010000241.1:0-3742 GCA_041940325.1 Brevundimonas sp. | reverse complement strand
GACCGGCACCACCGTCCAGATCACCCCGCCCAGGGTGTTGTGGCTCCACCGGGCCGGAACCGGGTTGGACTTCTTGTTGTAGCGGATGACGATCCACACGATCAGGCCCAGGACCAGCAGGCAGATGAAGGTGATGATCGGCATCAGGATGGCGTCGTGGAAGAAATGCGCCTCGACCTTCAGCGGCGAGGCGGCCGGCTGCAGGCCGACGGCGCCGTCGGTCGGCTGACCGACCAGCTCGGGCCCCTGACTGCACCCGGCGGCGAAAACTGACAGGGTCAGGGCGGCGAGACCGCCGCCGATCAGACCCCGGGCCCGCGTGCCCATCCCCATGCGAGACATCCTCATAAACCGTTCTGCCGCAAGCGCTTGCGAGTGAATCGCAAACAGACGCCGGGGCGACGGCCCGCAGCGTTTCCTGGGCGGGTCCTTATCGCCCTCCCCCGCGCTTGCCAAGCGATTGGACGCCGCACCCGGTCTCCGGCGGCGGATTAAATCGCTGTCATGTTTCGACAGCTACCTTGTGGCGCAAGATACCTTGCGATACCTCTTGATCATCAAGGGAGACGCCGAGGTGCCTGAAACCATTGAAATCCAGCTGAAGAAGGGAGTGCTCACGCTGTGTGTGCTGGCCCTTCTCAACCGCCGCGACAGCTATGCCTACGAGATCGCCTCGACCCTGTCGGATGCGATCGACATGGGCGAGGGCACGATCTACCCGCTGATGCGGCGGATGCAGACCGACGGACAGGTCGAGACCTATCTGGTCGAATCGCCTTCCGGCCCGTCGCGTAAATACTATCGCCTGACCGACGCCGGCCGCCGCGCCCTGGAGACGCAGACCGCCGAATGGCGCGCCTTCGTCGCCGCCGTCGAGGGCGTGATGAACGCCGACGCCGATCCGGCCCCGCCGGCCGCCGTCGCCGAAACCGCTGAAAGGGGAGCTGAACAATGACCCGCGCCGAATTCATGGGCCGGCTGAGGCGAGGCCTCGTCGGCATGCCGACGGCCGCCGCCGCCGAGATCGCCTCGGACTACGAGATGCATTTCGAGGACGGCGCCGCCGCCGGCCGCACGGAGGCTGAAGTCGCCGCCGCGCTCGGCGATCCCGACCGCCTCGCCCGCGAACTGCGCGCCGAGGCCGGCGCCCGCCGCTGGGATCAGGAGAAGAACCCGTCCGCCGCCGCCGGCGCCGTCTTCGCGGTGCTGGGGCTGGGGGCGATCGACATCCTGATCCTGCTGCCCATCCTGATGACCGTGGTCAGCGTGCTGTTCGGCTTCTTCATGGCCGCCATCGGCCTGTTCATCGGCGGGGGCGTGGTGATGATCGCCGGCCCGATCGCCGGCTTCCCCGGCGGCGTGCTGACGGCGATCCTCGCCGGCGTCGGCCTGATGGCCGGGGCCGCGGCGATCGGGGCCCTGACCGCCATCGCCACCATCCTGCTGGTCAATGCGACCGTCTGGTTCGCCCGCCTGCACTACCGGCTGCTCAAGCCGGCCCTCGACAACCAGAACCCGGCCTGAGGAGAGACCTGCATGATCCGCACCCTTCTGATCATCACCGGCGCCAGCCTGGTGCTGTGCATCGCCGCCCTGGCCGGCGCCGCCGCCATCGGCGGCAATGACCTCGCCCGTCATGGCTGGACCTGGACCTTCCGCGAGGACGGGCACGAGGAAACCGTCCGCTTCCAGCGCGGCGACGGCGGGCCCCGCGTCACCCGCACCCTTGCGTGGGACGGCAGCGACCGGCTCGACGTCGAGGTCTCCGCCGACGTCACCTATGTCCAGGGCGACGCCGCCTCGGTCGAGATCAGCGGCCCCCGCGACCAGGTCGAGGGCCTGCGCCTCCGCGGCGGCCGGCTCACCTTCGACGACGACGACCACACCGAGGTCGTGATGTTCGGCTGGCGCAACCACGAACGGCTCCGCATCACCGTCACCGCCCCCTCGGTCCGGACCTTCAACCTGTCCAGCTCGGGTGACCTGAGCATTCGCGGCTACGACCAGCCCGACATGATGGTTCGCATCACCGGTTCGGGCGACGTCGACGCCGCCGGACGGACGGAAACCGTCGAACTGGACATCCATGGCTCGGGCGAGGCCGATCTCTCCGCCCTGGAAACCACCGACGCCGACGTCGAGATTTCCGGCTCGGGCGAGGCGGCCGTCGGGCCGACCGGCGCCGCCCGGATCACCATCTCCGGCTCCGGCGACGTCGATCTGACGCGGCGGCCGGCCAGCGTGGTGCAGAACGTGTCCGGCTCGGGCGACGTCAATCAGCACTGACTGTCGTGGTGAGGCCGGTGACTTCGCCGGCCTCACCCCCTATTTCAGCGGCATGACCCTGCACGTTCAGCCGCCCGCCATCCTCGAATCCGCCGACACGACCCCGGACGAGGCGCTCTCCATTCTCCAGGATGCGTTGACGGGCGCGGACGACGGAGAGCTGTTCCTCGAACGCTCGGAACTGGAATCGCTGGTCTTCGACGACGGCCGCCTGAAATCGGCGGCCTATGACGCGAGCGAGGGCTTCGGCCTGCGGGTGGTGGCGGGCGAGACAGCCGGCTACGCCCACGCCAACGAGATCAGCGGCCCCGCCATCCGCCGCGCCGCCGACAGCGCCGCCCTGGCCAAGGCCGGCCACGCGGGCGTGACCGCCGAAGCCCCCCGCGCCACCAACCAGAAACTCTACGAGGCCGTCGACCCCCTCGCCTCCCCGGCCTTCTCGGACAAGATCGCCCTGCTGGCCGAAATCGACGCCTGGGCCCGGGCCCGCGATCCGCGCGTGGTGCAGGTCTCGGCCAGCCTCGTCGGCGAGCGGCGCAACATTGAGATCCTGCGCGGCGACGGCCGCCGGGTCTCCGACCTGCGCCCCCTGGTGCGCATGAACGTCTCGATCACGGTCGAGAAGGACGGCCGCCGCGAAAGCGCCTCCTCCGGAGCCGGCGGCCGCGCTGGCTTCGAAAGCTGGATCGCGCCGGAGCGCTGGCAGGCGCAGGTCGACGAGGCGCTGCGTCAGGCGCTGGTCAACCTGGAGGCCGTCGACTGCCCGGCCGGAGAGATGGATGTGGTCCTGGCCGCCGGCTGGCCGGGCGTCCTGCTGCATGAAGCGGTGGGCCATGGTCTGGAAGGCGACTTTAACCGTCGCGGTACCTCGGTGTTTAGCGGCCAGATGGGCCAGTTGGTGGCTTCCGAGCTTTGTACGGTGGTGGATGACGGCACTTTGCAGGGGTTACGAGGCTCACTGGCGATCGATGACGAATGTGTACCGGGCCAGTACAACATGTTGATTGAGAACGGTATCCTGAAAGGTTATATGCAGGACAAACTCAATGCGCGTCTGATGGGCGTTGCGCCGACCGGTAACGGCCGCCGTGAGTCCTATGCGCATCTGCCGATGCCGCGTATGACCAACACTTACATGCTGGCGGGCAAATCCACGCCGGAAGAGATCATCGCCAGCGTTGAATACGGCCTGTACGCGCCGAACTTTGGCGGCGGCCAGGTGGATATCACCTCCGGCAAGTTTGTGTTTTCCACCACCGAAGCCTACCTGATCGAAAAAGGCCGCATCACCAAGCCGGTGAAGGGCGCCACGCTGATCGGCTCAGGTATTGAGGCAATGCAGCAGATTTCGATGGTGGGCAACGATCTGGCGCTGGATAAAGGCGTTGGCGTTTGCGGTAAAGAGGGGCAAAGCCTGCCGGTGGGGGTTGGTCAACCGACCCTTAAGCTGGACACC
>JBGTSL010000240.1:0-3742 GCA_041940325.1 Brevundimonas sp. | reverse complement strand
ATCGGAGCGGCCACGGTCTCGGCCACCGTCTCGGCGGAAGCGCCCGGATAGGCGGTGTTGATGGTGATCGTCGGCGGCGCGATCTCCGGGTACTGCGACAGCGGCAGCAGCGGGTAGGAGAATATCCCGACGAGGGTGATGAACACCGCGATCACGGCCGCGAAGATCGGCCGGTCGATGAAGAAGCGTGAGATGTTCATGTCCGGATCAGTCGCCCGAGGACAGGCTGTTGGCGAAGGTCGCGGTCGAGGCCGGGGCCGGCCGCGTCACCGGCGCCTGGGATTCCCGGGCGACGGGCTGGATGCGTCCCGTCCGCGCCTGCACCTTCATCCCCGGCGCCTGGATGCGCTGGACGCCGTTGATGATCACCCTGTCGGTGCGTTGCAGACCCGAGCGGACGACCCGCAGGCCGTCGACCAGCGGTCCCAGCTGCACCGGCTTGGGCGCCACCGAGCCGTCGGCGGCGACCACATAGACGATGCGCCGCGCCTGGTCGGTGGCGATGGCGGCGTCGGGCACCAGCATGGCGTCGTAGCTTCCCGCGCCCGCCAGTCGGGCCTGGCCGAACATGCCGGGCTTCAGGAAGCCGTCGGCGTTGGGGATCACCGCCCTCAGCCGGATCACGCCGGACGCCGTGTCCACCGCATTGTCGGTGAAGTCGAGCGTGCCGGAGCGGGTGAAGGTCGTCTCGTCCTGCAGCCGCACCTGGATCGGCGCCGCGCCGCTGCGGGCCTGCCGCTGATACTTCAGCAGCACGGCTTCCGAGCCGTCGAAGACGAAATGGATCGGGGCGCTGGACACCACCGTGGTCAGCACATCCGCCGCCGACGATCCGCCCGCGACCAGATTGCCCGCATCGACGCGGCGGTCCGAGACCCGCCCCGAGATCGGCGCCGTCACCCGGGTGAACTCCAGGTCCAGCTGCCGGGCCCGCACATTGGCGTTGGCGGCGGCGATGGCGGCCTCGGCCGTCTGCAGCGCCCCGCGCCGGGTGTCGACTTCGGCCTGCGAAATGGCCTGCGACTCCAGCAGGGTCTCGGCCCGCTCGAGCTGGCTCCGCGCCAGCGTCAGCTCCGCCTGGGCCTGCGACAGTTGCGCGCGGGCCGCGGCCAGGGCGGCCTGCGCCGGTCGCGGGTCGAGGCTGAACAGCAGCTGCCCGCGGCGCACATAGTCGCCGTCGCGGAAATGGACGCCCGAGATATAGCCGCCGACGCGCGCGCGCACCTCGACCGACTGGGTCGCCTCGAACCGTCCGGTGAACTCGTCCCAGTCCTGAACCGCCTGCACCAGCGGGACGGCGACCGTCACCGACGGCGCCGGCGGGGCCTGCGCCTCGCTCCGCGAGGAACAGCCATAGAGCGCGGCCGCCATCAGGGCGGACGCGGCCACGATCTTCACCGTGCGCATGTGTGTAGGTCTCCGTAGGGAGAAAAATCCCTGTCTCAGTCGACTGCGGCGATCGGGGAGGAGGGCCGCTAGTCAACGCCCGGTGACTTAATGGTGATCGTATCGCCGCTTGTCAACGGGTGATGACAAAGCCATATAGATCGTGGGGCCTTGTTCAGGAGTAACCCATTGTTTTGCCATGTCGCGCCCCGGCCAAGAAACGCCGAGGCGACCCGCGCCGCCATTCTGGAGGCCGCGCGCGAGCGGTTCGCGCGCGAGAGCTATGACGACGTCGGCATGCGCGACATCGCCCGCGACGTGGGCGTCGACGCCGCCCTGGTGTCCCGCTATTTCGGCTCCAAGGAAGACCTGTTCATCGCCGTGCTCAACGCCTCCGGCGACAAGACGCGGATCCTGGAAGGCGACCGCTCGACCTTCGGACGGCGCATGGCCCGGGAGGCCATCTACAAGGAGCATGGCTCCGGAAAATTGGAGCACATGCTGATCATGCTCCGCTCCATCGGCTCCACCAAGGCCGCGGAGCTGATCCAGCGCAATGGCCAGGACTGTTTCTTCGGCCCCTTCGAGCAGTGGCTCGGCGGCCCCGACGCCCCCGTCCGCGCCCGTCTCGCCGCCGGCATCATGATGGGCGTCTCGGTCGGCAGCGAGCTGTGCATCGACGCCCTGACCCCCGCGCAGTGCGCCGACATGGAGGCGCGCATGGCCGCCATCCTCCAGGCCATCATCGACGGCTGAGGCTCACCCCCTCGGCGTGAATTTCCGGATCACCCCGGAGAAGGTCATCAGGATGCGCTCGCCGGCGTTGATCTGGCCGCGCACGAAGATCAGGCTCTTGCCGGCCCGCACCACCTCGCCGGTGGCCTCGACCAGCTCGCCGACATAGGCCCCGTCGATGAAGGTCGAGTCCAGCGACACCGTCACCCCCGACGCCCCCTCCATCTCCTGGTAGGCGGTCTGGAACAGGGCGATGTCGGCGAAGGTCATCAGACAGCCGCCGTGCATCCGGTCGCCGGCGTTCATATGCTTGGGCTCGGCCCGGAAGGCGCAGCGCATCCGCCCGTCGGGGTCCGGCCTGAAGTAGAACGGCCCGACCACCTGATCGAAGGTGCCGTGCAGATCATACATCTGCCAGCCCGCGAACTCGCCCTCCGTCACCGTGACTTTCGCGACCATGTCGAAAACTCCGCCTTCTTTCTGATCCCGCAATGCACCATACAGGCGCGATGAGCGACCCCATCGAAACCGCCATCCTCGAAAAACTGGCGAAACTCGGCCCCGGCAAGAGCATCGAACCCGCCGAGGTGGCCAAGGACCTGCAGCCGGAACAATGGCAGCGCATGCTGCCCAAGGTGAAGGCCTGCGCCCTCGGCCTGATGCGCCAGGGCCGGCTGACCATCACCAAGAAGGGCAAGGCCATCGACCCCAACGCCTTCAAGGGCGTCACCCGCCTGCGCCTGCCCACCGAGGCCGAGGCCGCCGCCGCCCGCGCGGCCCTGCCGCCGGCGCCGGAGAGCGATGAGGACTGATCCGGCCGGACTGGAGGCCGTCCTCGCCGACATCCGCGCCTGCCGCGCCTGCCTCGGACAGCTGCCGCACACGCCGCGCCCGGTGGTCCATGTCTTCCCCGAGACCCGGCTGCTGATCTGCGGCCAGGCCCCCGGCCGCCGCGTCCATGAAAGCGGCCGCCCGTTCACCGACCCCTCCGGCGACCGGCTGCGCGATTGGATGGGCGTCGACTACGAGACCTTTTACGCCGACCGCCGCCTCGGCGTCGCCGCCCAGGCCTTTTGCTACCCCGGCACGGCCCCGAAAGGCGGCGACTACCCGCCGCCGCGCCGCTGCGCCGAACTCTGGCGGCCCCGGCTCCTCGCCGAACTCCCGCAGGTCGAGCTCACCCTTCTGGTCGGCGGCTACGCCCAGGCCTGGGCCCTCGGCGAGCGAGCCAAGGCCAACATGACCGACACCGTCCGCGCCTGGCGCGACTACGCCCCCGCCTACCTGCCGCTCCCCCACCCCAGCTGGCGCAACACCGACTGGATGAAGAAGAACCCGTGGTTCGCGGCCGAGGTGCTGCCGGCGCTCAGGGCACGGGTCGAGGCGCTCGATTCCTGACCTCCAAGCGCCGGCCCGGGTTCACCGCCCCGTCTGCACCGTCGGCGCCGAAACATCCAGCGGGTCCGGACCGTAGCGGTTGTCGCCGGGCGTGCCGCGCAGGAAGCCGAGCTCGACCACGAACCAGAGGCCGATGCCGATCTGGACGACGAAGAAAGCCTTGTCGAGACCGGTCAGGGCCCAGGGATCGCCGGTCACGTGCAGCCAGTCCAGCACCATCTTG
>JBGTSL010000239.1:0-3802 GCA_041940325.1 Brevundimonas sp. | reverse complement strand
GTCATAGAGCGCCTCGGCGAGCCGGACCTCGGCTTCGGAGACGGCCTGGATCGCCTTTTCGCGCGGTGCCCAGCGGTAGAAGTAAAAGTAGTAGCCGCCGCCCCCGGCCACACCGAGGACCAGCCATTGCCGGTCGTTCCCCTTGCCCTCGAGCGACTCCCATGGGATCCGCTCGTAGACCTCTTCGCGAAAAATCGAAATGTCACGCGGGGCGTCAATACCGATTTTCACCTGCTTGCCGTCGATATCCACCACGTGAATCTGCAGGTATTCGGCCTTCTTGCGATCGCTGCGGAAGATCACCCATTTGTCATCCGGCGAGAAGAATGGCCCGCCGTCGTATCCGTCGACATCTCGGCCAGGTCGGGGTTGGACCGGGCGGCGGCGATCTGGTCCGAGCCGAGGTCGCGGGCATAATCCACGTCCCCCGCCTGGAGAACCAGAAGCTGGGTTGCCGGATCCGCGATATGGCGGATCAGCAGGCGCGGGACATTCGGCTGGACCTCGGCGTTAGGGTTGGCCTCGAGGATGATCCGGTCGCTGGGCCGCCACTCGGCCAGGCGATAGGATCCCGAGCCGGCGGTGCTGGTCCGCAGCCAGACATTGCCCATGTCGCCATCCACCTCGTGTTCCAGCGCCGTCACCCGGTCCACAATGCAGCCGCGCGGCGTCGCCAGGGTGTTGAGCACGGCGCCGTGGGCTCGGCGGTCGGGCAGGTTGTGCACCACGGTCAACTCGTCCTCGGCGTAGAGGATCTCGTCGAGCGCATCGACCGTCGTGGTGGTCATTCCGCCCACGTCCGCCTTGCGGACTTTCCAGTGGGCCCTGCCCCGGGCCGCGACCTGGGGGCTGTGGGTCACCACCAGCACCTGCGCCCCCTGCGCGAGACGCTGAAGGCGCGCCCCCACCGCAGAGGCCACGGCTCCGCCGACGCCCTGGTCCACTTCGTCGAAGATCATCACCGGCTGGCGCTGGTCTTCGCGTCCGGCCAGCGCCGCCTTCATGGCGAGGGCGAAGCGGGCCAGCTCCCCGCCCGAGGCGATGGCGTCCAGCGGCCCGAAGTCCGTGCCGGCGTTGGTGGCGATCTCGAAGCGCACGGTCTCGACGCCCAAGGGCCCGCGCCGCCCTTCGGCCACCGGCTCGAAGGCGACCCGGAAACGCGCACGATCCAGCTTCAGCGGACCCAGCTCGCCTATTACAGCAGCGGTCAGCCGCTCCGCCGCCGCTTCCCGTGCCGAGGTGAGAAGTATGGCGGCGACATCGTAGGCCTCGCGGGCGGCCGAGGCGGCGCGCTCGGCGGCGACGATCGCCTCCGCCCCGTCCTCGATCAGCCTCAGCTGTTCACGGAAGCGGACCCGCAGCGTCGGCAGCAGCTCGACCGACACGTTCAGCTTGCGGGCGGCCGCGCGCAGGGCGAACAGCCGCTCCTCGGCCTTGTCCAGCCGTCCCGGCTCGAAGTCGAAAGCGTCCGCCGCCGCATCGACGCAGGCGATGGCTTCCTCGGCCTCTACGAGGGTCCGGTCGATCGCCTCGGCCGCCGCGGACAGCTTCTGCACCAGCGGGTGTTCGGGGTCAGTGCTCGCCTGCCCGGCCCGCTGACGGGCGTGTTCGACCGCGCGCAGGGCGGCCGAGAGGTTGCGCGACAGCTTGTCCCCGCCGAGCGAGGCGCGGGCGTCGGCCAGATCGGCGATGGCCTTCTCGGCCGCCCCCAGGAGGGCGCGCTCCCCGGCCAGTTCGGTTTCTTCGTCAGCTCGCGGATCGAGCGCGTCGAGATCCGCGAGGTTCTGCTCCAGTTCCTCCCGGTGGGCCGCGGCCTCGGCGGCGGCGGCCTTCAGATCCGCAACAGCGCGTTCGGCGGCCTTCAGCCGGTCGGCGGCTGCGGCGACGCCCGCCAATTGCGGCTGCAGCCCGCCATAGGTATCCAGCAACGCCCTGTGAGTCTTCCAGTCGAGCAGGCCGACGGTCTCGTGCTGGCCATGCACCTCGACGAGGGCCTGGCCGATCTCGCGCAATGCCGTGACCCCGGCGGGCTGATCGTTGACGAAGGCCCGGCTGCGGCCGTCGGCGGCCAGGGTGCGGCGCAAGATCAGTTCTTCACCCGGGCCGACCTCGAACCCCTTGTCCGAGATCATCTCGATCAGGGCGGGGTCGTCGGGGGCCGTGAACACTGCGGTAGCGGACGCCTGTTTCGCGCCAGCCCGCACCAGACCTGCGTCGGCGCGCGCGCCCAGAGCAAGGCCCAGCGCATCCAGAATGATTGATTTGCCGGCCCCGGTCTCGCCGGTCAGCACCGTCAGACCGCCCTCGACCTCAAGTTCGAGCGCATCGACCAGCACGATGTCGCGGATGGAAAGGGCGGTCAGCATGAGGGCGCAACGGTCCGGGTCTGATTCGCCATGGCGTTCAGTCTAGCGATGATCGCCCGTCATGACCGCCCTATGCGTCAGAATCGGACGTCAGCCCGGAATGATGCGGCGCAGCCAGCTTTCGCGCTGGCCCTCGGGCGCGACGTCCGGACGGCGGCCATCCTCGGTCAGCAGGGCGTAGGCCTCGGCATACCACGGGCTGCCCGGATAGTTGTGGCCGAGCACCGCGCCGTTGCGGGTCGCCTCCTCCTTCAGGCCGAGCTGCAGATTGACCTCGACCAGTCGGTACAGGGCCTCGGGCGTGTGCGAGGTGCGCTGGTAGGCATCGTTCTCGATCACCGCCTTGTAGCGGTTCAGCGCGGCCAATGGCTGGCCGGCGCGTTGATAGTAGCGGCCGATGGACATTTCCTTGCCCGCCAGCTGGTCGTTGACCATGTCGATCTTGATCGTGGCGTCGATGGCGTAGGAGGTCCCGGGATAGCGGCGGGCGACGTCGCGCAGTCCGTCCAGGGCCGCCTGGGCGTAGCCTTGGTCACGGCCCACGTCGGTGATCTGCTCGAAATTGCAGAGGGCCTTCATATAGAAGGCGTAAGGCGCGCTCGGATTGCCGGGGAACAGCTGGATGAAGCGATCCGCCGCGGCGATCGCCTCGGCGTAATCATTGCTCTGATAATGGGCGTAGATCTGCATCAGGATCGCGCGCCGCGACCATTCCGAATACGGGTGCTGGCGCTCGACCTCCTCGAAATAGTCGATCGCGTCGCCCCAGCGCCGGCTTTCCAGCCGCTGGTAACCGGTGTTGTAGAGCGCCTCGACGGGGCGTTCCTCATAGGCGAGACGCGGGCGGTTGCCGCGGTTGCCGCAGGCGGAAATCGTCAGGGCCGAGACGGCCACCGCCGTCAGGATCAGACCGGCGCGGAACTTGGAAGCAGGCAAGGACGACCTCAACATGACAGGCCGGCGGGCATCCACCCGTCGGCGCCCCCCGGAAACGTGACGCGATCTCTACACCAGCCGACAACGCCACGCCAATGCGGGAAGAAGTCGACCAAAAAGACTCTCGGCGCTTGTGGCTGAGCCGTCCCCTGATATGAAGCGCGCCAGCGCGGCGGCGGTATTTTCAGCCGGGCGATGACGGCGAAAGGATGACCGGACATGAAGCTGCTCTCTGGCAACTCCAACCGGACGCTGTCGCAAGCCATCGCAGCTCACCTCGACATGCCCCTCACCAAGGCCCAGGTGAAGCGATTCGCCGATAATGAGGTGTTCGCGGTCATTGAGGAGAACGTCCGGGGCGAGGACGTCTTCATCATCCAGTCGACCAGCTATCCGGCCAACGACAATCTGATGGAACTGCTGATCATGACCGATGCCCTGGTGCGGGCGTCGGCGAAGCGGATCACGGCCGTCATGCCCTATTTCGGCTATGCCCGTCA
>JBGTSL010000238.1:0-3821 GCA_041940325.1 Brevundimonas sp. | reverse complement strand
CGTCGGAGACCAGCGCGATGCGGGCGCCGTCGGCCAGACGCGCCAACAGGCCCGGCCGTACTTTCGCCGCATTGTGCTCGTGATAAGCTGTGGTCGGCGTTGCAATCCCGTAATGCCGAAGCAGCGTGGCGGTGACGCGCGTGTCCTCACAGGCGATCAGATCGCAATTGTTGAGCGTGTCGATGGCGCGAAACGTGATGTCGGCCAGGTCGCCGATCGGGGTCGCCACCAGGTGCAGCCCCTGCTCGACCGGCCGCCGCGGCCCGGCCGCCTCCGCCGCGGGTCCGGGCGCGCCGGGCCGTGGCGGCCGTTTACTTCCGCTCATGGCGCCGATAGGCTCCGGCCCATTGGCCGAACAGGCTTGGCTGGGGCGACTCAGGCGACGTCATGGCGGCCACATTATCACGAAGCCGCGCGCTTCCCAGCGCGCCGGCACGCCGGGCGCGGCGCCGCCCCGGCCGGACAACAAGGAGAACAGGGAATGACGGCGATGGCCTTAGACCGATCCGTCAGCAGTTTCGCCCGCTTTGCGTTGCGCGGGGCCGTCCTGGGACTGGGTGTCGTGGCGCTGGCCGCCTGTCAATCCGGCCGCCAGCAGCAGGCCGCCCCGTCGGTGCCGACGCAGACCGGGCCGACCGGCTTCGCGACCACCGGCCTGGCGCCCGATGCCTTCGGCGACGGGATCACCACGGTGGCCATCCTGGCGCCGCTGTCCGGCGCCGATGCGGCCGCGGGCCAGCAGCTGGTGAATGCCGCCCAGATGGCCGCCGTGGAGCGCGGCGGCCAGAACTTCCAGCTGATCTCGCTCGACACCCAGGGCACGCCCAGCGGCGCGGCCGCCGCGGCCCAGTCGGCGATCGCCCAGCGGGCCGACATCATCATCGGTCCGCTGCGGTCGCAGAATGTCGCGGCGGTGGCCCAGGTCGCCGGCCCGGCCGGCATCACCGTCGTCGGCTTCACCTCGGACAGCTCGGTCGCCGGGCCGGGCGTCTACGTGCTGGGCTTCACGCCGGAGGACGAGGTCGACCGCATCATGGCCTATGCCGCGCGCCAGGGCTCGTCGGTGGTGGCGGCGCTGGTGCCGCAGACCGCCTACGGCACGGTCACGGCCAACGCCCTGCAGGCGGCGGCGCCGCGCAACGGGCTGGCGCTCGGCGCGATCCAGACCTACAACCCGACCGATCCGGACCACAGCGCCGCCGTGCGGCCGCTGGAGGCCGGCGGCTTCGACACGCTGTTCATCCCCGACGGCGGGGCCAGCCTGACCCGGATCATGCCGTTCGTCGCCTATTTCAATGTCAACCGCGGCCGGCAGGTGCTGGGCACGGGGCAGTGGGACGATCCGCGCACGCTGAGCGAGCCGGCGACGGTCGGCGCGGTGTTCGCCTCGATCGACCCGGCGATGCGCGACGCCTTCGCCGCCAAGTACCAGGGCGCATACGGCTCGACCCCGTCCAACATCGCAGGGCTCGCCTACGACGCGGCGGCGATGGCGGCGGAGATGGGGCGCAGCAACAACTTCTCGGCGCAGATGCTGTCGAACCCCAGCGGGTTCCGCGGCGTCTACGGCGCGTTCCGGTTCGGCCCCGACAACGTGGCCGACCACGCGCTGGCCGTGCTGCAGGTGCAGTCCAACGGCTTCAGCGTGGTGGACCCGGCGCCGAGCAGCTTCGTCGGGTTCTGATCCCGCGCGGTCCCCGGCCCGGGCGCCTACGGGATTCGCACATCTCGGGTAGGCCCGGCGGCCGGGGACACGGGCGCGCTAGAAATCGTAGCGCAGGCTGAGGCCGACGACGAACTGGTCGGCGCTGCCCTGCTGGTCGACGATCGGGCTGTCGGCGGCGTCGCCGACCAGGCGGGTGTAGTTGGCCAGCGCATCGACGCCCCAGCTCTCGCTGAAGCTGTAGGAGGTGACGAGCGTCAGGCCGACGTCCTTGACGCCGCCTTCCGCGTTGTAGACCGGCAGGCCGCTGGCCGCAGCATTGGCGGCGTCGACGCTGAAGAAGGCCTCGCTGTAGTCGTCGCTGACCACGGAGCTGCTGACCGCGCCGGTCAGGCGCAGGCGGTCGTTCACCGGAACGCTGTAGCCGACCGAGCCCTCGCCGATGAAGCCGTCATGGCCGCCGGCCACGTCCTGGCGCAGCGAGACCGAAAAGCTGAGCCCGTCGCCCTCGACCAGGCCGGCCGGCATGCGGTACTCGACGTAGCCGCCGAGTTCCACGCTCTCGTCGACGTCGCGCAGGCGGTCGACCACCTCGTCCTCCACGTCGTCGCGGCCGCCATTGTAGTTGACCAGCGGTCCGGCCGCCCAATGCGGGTCCGGGATCAGGTCGGCCTGGAGGCCGAGGCCGCGCGACTCGATCGAATAGCCCTGGTAGCTCAGCGAGAAGGCGGCGTAGGGCGCCGGTTCGTAGTCGTCGGACCCTTCATAGTCCGGCACCAGCAGGCCGCCGAGCGAGACGGAGCCGGACACGCCGCCGTCTGCGGCCGGCTGGGCCAGGGCGGCGGGCGCCGCCAGGGTCGATGCGGCAGCCATGGCGACGGCCAGGGCGGCCAGGCGGCCGTCACGCGAAATCAGGTCGCTCATTTCCGGGAACCTCCGATGCGGGCACGGGTTGCACGGCCCGTCACCGGGCGGTCGCAGCAATCACGGGCGGGACGGTAGGCATGCGCCTGGAGACGCAACTGTGACGCGAATCACTCCATGTCCGGTTTGTAATGAAAAGTGATTCAGCCGAGCAGGTAGCCGGTGACCGCGTTGAGCCGCTTGCGGCCCTGCGCGGTGGCGGCGAGGCTGGCGCCGTCGTCGACCAGGTCGCCGGCGGCGACCAGCGCGTCGCGGCGCGCGCGGTCGACCACCCGGTCCAGGTCGCAGCCGGTGTTGGCGCGGAACCGGGCCCGGTCGATGCCGTCGGCGAGCCTGAGGCCCATCATCACCGCTTCCTCGGCGCCGTCGGCGGCCGCGACCGGCTCGCGCCGGCGGGTGCCGTGGCCGTCGCGGGCGACGGCGGCGGCCCAGGCCTCGGGTGCGCGGATCGCCTCGGTCGCGATCCGGCCGCCCGACCCGGCCGGCAGCCGGCCATGCGCGCCCGGCCCGACGCCGACATAGGGGCCGTAGCGCCAGTAGGTCAGGTTGTGCCGGCAGGCGTGGCCCGGCCGGGCATGGTTGGAGACCTCGTAGGCTGGTAGCCCGGCCGCCGCCAGCCGATCCTGGGTGATGTCGTAGAGCGCCTCGCTGGTCGCCTCGTCGGGCATCACCAGCCGGCCCTGGTCGTAGGCGCGGGCGAAGGCGGTGCCCTGCTCGATGGTCAGCTGGTAGACCGAAAGATGGTCGCCGGCGAGCGCGAGTGCCTGGTCCAGCTCGGCCCGCCAGGCGGCGGGAGACTGGCCGGGCCGGGTGTAGATCAGGTCGAAGCTGAAGCGGTCGAACAGCCGGGCGGCCAGCGCCAGGGCGGCGCGCGCCTCGCCCGCATCGTGGCGGCGGCCGAGGAAGCGCAACGCCGAATCGTCCAGCGACTGCACGCCGATCGAGACCCGGTTGACGCCGGCCGCGCGGTAGCCGGCAAAGCGGCCGGCCTCGACCGTGCCCGGATTGGCCTCGAGCGTGATCTCCAGGTCGGCGGCGACCGGCCAGCGTGCGGCGACCCGGTCGATCACGGCCGCCACCGTTTCGGCCGGCATCAGCGACGGGGTGCCGCCGCCGAAGAACAGGCTGGTGACGGTCAGCCCTTCCGTTTCGGCTGCGAAATGATCGAGCTCGGCCAGCAGCGCCGCGGCGAAGGTTTCGATATCGATATGATCGCGGACATGGCTGTTGAAGT
>JBGTSL010000237.1:0-3828 GCA_041940325.1 Brevundimonas sp. | reverse complement strand
ACGGTCATCTGGTTGTTCACCAGCTTGACCCCGGCGATCCGGGAGACCAGTTGCGTGACGCGGGCTTTCTGCCCGGCGTCGCTGATCTGTCCCCGCAGGGTGGCCGTACCATTGAGATACTCGATCTCGATGTCCTGACCATTGATGCGGGCTTTCCGCAGGGTCACCGCAATTTCTTCGGCGACCTGCTGGTTTTCGTCGGCGATCTCGATGCCGGAAGCCTCGCAACTGGCGGTGATGGCCTCGGCGATGTTGACCACGGCATGACGGAACACCTGGTTGCCAGCCATCCGCAGATGCCCGACCGACCCCGTGGTGGCCGGTCCGCCATCGACGTACAGCAAGTCGGTCTTCGAGCCATCGCAACGCAGGGCGAACCCCAGCAGGCCCTGGTCCGTCTTGGTCCCACGTCCTTCCCGCGGCTCGACCACCACGGCGCCTGCGCCGTCGCCGAACAGGACACAGGTCGACCGGTCGGTCCAGTCCATCAGCCGGGTCATTTCCTCGGCGCCGATGACGAGGGCGCATTTGGCCGTGCCTCGCGCCACGAAGCCGTCGGCCACGCTCAGGGCGTAGACGAAGCCGGAGCACACCGCCTGGACGTCGAAGGCGATGCAGGTCGGCGTCCCCAGCTTGCGCTGGACGATCGAGGCCACCGACGGAAAGGTCATGTCGGGTGTCGTCGTCGCCACCACGATCAGATCCACATCCCCAGGCGCCCGGCCGGCGTCGGTCAGCGCACGCTTCGACGCCTCGACCGCCAGGTCGCTGGTCGGCTGGTCGTCGCGCGCCTTGTGGCGCTGGCGAATGCCTGTGCGCTCGACGATCCACTCGTCCGAAGTGTCGACGATCTGCGCCAGGTCGGCGTTGGTGACGACCTGTTCGGGCAGAAAGGAGCCGACGCCGGTCACGGCGCTGCGAATCACGCTCACTGGGGGGTCTCCCTGGCCGCATCCTCCGCAGCCGGCTGTTCTAGGACGACGGTCAGCCGGTTCAGGCTCTCGCTGACCTTCTTCAGATAGTCGCTGCGGGCCAGTTCGACAGCGATGCGGATCGCATTTCCGAATCCCTTGGCGTCGGCCCCGCCGTGGCTCTTGACCACGATGCCGTTCAGGCCCAGCAGCGGACCGCCGTTGATGGCGCTCGGGTCGATTTTTTGCCGCATCCGCCTCAGCGCCGGCAGGGCCAGCAGCGCCCCCGCCTTGGCCGACACGCTGGAGGTCAGCGCCTCCTTCATCAGGGCCGAGATAAACCGGGCCACGCCCTCGGCCGTCTTCAGCGCGATATTGCCGGTGAATCCGTCGGTGACGACCACGTCCACCGTGCCCTTGGCGATGTCGTCGCCCTCGACGAAACCCTTGTAGGCCAGTCCGAAGCCGCCTTCCCGCAGGATCCGGGCGGCCTCCCGGACTTCTTCGTGGCCCTTCATGTCCTCGGAACCGACGTTGAGAATGCCGATGGTCGGCTTGCCGCCACCGTGCACGGCGGCGTGAAACGCCTCACCCATGATGGCGAACTCGACCAGCTGCTCGGCGTCGCTCTCGACATTGGCCCCGACGTCCAGAACCGCCGTGACGCCCCGCAGCGTCGGCCAGCTCGCCACGATCGCGGGCCGCTCCAGACCGTGGGCCGACATCCGCAGGATCAGCTTCGAGATGGCCATCAGGGCGCCGGTGTTGCCTGCCGAGACCACGGCGCCCGCCTCCCCCGCCTTCACGGCTTCAACCGCATTCCACAGGCTGGAGCCCTTGCCCCGCCGCATCGCCTGGGCCGGCTTCTCGGACATGGCCACGACCTTGTCGGTGTGACGGACCTCGCAAACCTCCTCGGTCAGCGCGCATTTCGCCATTTCGGCGCGGATCGCGGCCTCGTCGCCGTGCAGCAGGAACCGTACGCCCTCGCCGCCGTGGCGAGTGCGGTAGTCGCGCACTCCCGCCACCACGACCGGCGGACCGTGGTCCCCGCCCATGGCGTCGAGCGAAATCAGAACTGGGGATGACAAGCCGTTTCGACTCCGTCGCGCCGTCTGCCGGCGCTGGACTGGGGCGACGATAGCGCCGCACCGGGGGGATGCAACCGCGCCGCCCTTGCGTCAACCTTCGTCGGAAGACCTGATCTGCTTGAGGACGGCGAAGGGCGAGATTTCCGCCGGCTCAGGCGGCTGCACGAACTCGGCGCCCGGCTTGCGGGGAAACGGATCGAGGCGCAGGGCCAGCTGTTCAACCGCATACTGCCCCAGATCGACCTGACCGCCCTCGATCAGGTCAGGCGATTCGTCGTCGAGGGTGATGACAATCTCGTCCGGCTCCTCGTCCACGGCCTCGGCGAGGGTGACCGAGAACGACGCGTCGACCTCGACCGGCAGCGGCTCCAGGGTGATGCCGCAGGTCTGCGCCAGGCTGGCCTTCACCCGCCCGGACAGGCGCCATCCGCCAGGCGCGGGCTCCAGCGTCATGTCGGCGACGAACGAGTCGAGCGAGGCCAGATCGAGGGCCTTGGCGATGCGCTTTCGGGCCGCCTCGTCCGGCTCAAGCCTGCGGGTCACGCCGGCTCCTGCCTGATGCAGTCGCACCGGGTCGCTGTAGGGCAGGTCCACGCCGCTCATGACTCGACCTCCGCCCAGTCGGGCCCCGTGATCGCACCCGCGAAGCCTTGCGCCGCCAGCCGGTCGCGACTGTCCAGCGCATAGGCCGCCAGGGCCGCGCCAGCGGCTGGATCGTCGCTTTCGAAGACGTTGCGGGCCAGACCGGCCGCGAGGGCGCCGGCGTCGCCGTCCCGAAGCGGGGCCTCATAGGCCGTCATGCGCCCGTACATCGCCTCTCCGAGCTTGCGCATCTTCTTGCCGACGGAGATGTCCCCCACTCCCAGTTCCCGCAAGGCATGGTCCAGCGCGGACACATAGGTGTCGAACAGCGCCTGGGCCGCCTCGGCCCCGCGCTCGCCCTCGTCCCTCAGCCGCATGACCAGCAACAGGACATGCAGGGTGTAAAGTTCGAAACGGGCGTCGATCCGGTCGGCGACGCCGAGGGTCGTATAGAAGGCCGGCTGACGCGCCTGGCGCACCGCCAGGTCATACAGCGGCTCGCCCAGACGTTCACGGGGACGGGTTCGGAAGAGATTCTGAAGCATGATCCTGCGGCCCCTTTTCCGCCGCGCCGTTGAACTAAGGCTCGGGTCCGGTTAGGTCAAAGACCTTGTTCTCTTGCAGGCGTCGTCCATGCTCCGCACCAAGCTCCTTTTCGCCGCTCTCTCGGCCGCCGCCCTGACCGCGGCCTGCGCCCCGGTCGTGGGCCAGAACGGCTTCCAGGCCATCGACGCCAAGCCGGCCGACATCGTGGCGGGAACGGATACCAAGCAGACCGTGCTGACCAAGCTCGGCACGCCGTCGACGACCTCGACCTTCGAGAGCGACAACATCTGGTACTACATCAGCCAGGTGACCGAGAAATACACCTATAACCGCCCGCAGGTGACCCAGCGGACCGTCACCGAGATCACCTTCACCGACGCTGGCCAGGTCGCCGAGGTTCGGACGCTGGGCCTGGACGACGGTCAGCAGATCGCCATGAACGGACGCGAGACCCCGACCCGGGGCCGCCAGCTGACCATCATCGAACAGCTGCTTGGCAACGTCGGCCGCGGCCAGCTGCCCCGCACCGACGAGGACGTCCCCGGCCAGCGCCGGCCGGACTAGCCGCCAGGGCCCATCGCCAGACGAAGAACGCCCCGGAGATCGCTCTCCGGGGCGTCTTTCGTTGACGTCCGCCGCGCCCGGTGGGACGCGGCGGTTCTGTCAGGATCAGCCTACGTTCCCGCTGGCCAGCACGG
>JBGTSL010000236.1:0-3831 GCA_041940325.1 Brevundimonas sp. | reverse complement strand
GCCGAGGACGTGGTATTTGCCGCGGAAGGCGCCGGAGCGCTCCATGGCCCACAGGGCGCCGGCCTCCTCGACCACGCAGATCAGGCCGTTGTCGCGGGCCCCGTCCGAACAGATGGCGCAGGGGTCGCGCGTATCGGGCGCGCCGCAGGCCGAACAGGAGACCACCTTGTCGGCCGTCTCGGCCAGAGACGCCGCCAGCGGCACGAGCAGCTGCTCGCGCCGTTTCAGCAGGGCCAGGGCCGCGCGCCGGGCCGAGCGCGGTCCCAGGCCCGGAAGCTTGGCGAGAAGGGAGATGAGCCGCTCGATCTCCGGCCCGGCGGAGGCGGCCATCAGAACAGTTTCGGCATTCCGGGAATGTTCATCCCGGCCATGGGGCCGGCGGCCTCGCGCATCAGGGCGGCGTTGGCCTCGTCCAGCTTGCGCTTGGCGTCGGCGTGGGCGGCGACGATCAGGTCGGCGAGGATCTCGGTCTCGCCCGGGACCATCAGGCTGTCGTCGATGACCACGCGGGTGACCTCGCCGGGGCCCTTCAGGTCGATGGCGACGAGGCCGCCGCCGGAGCTGCCGGAGGCGCTGGTTTCGGCCATTTTCGCCTGGGCGTCCTGCAGCTTCTGCTGCATCGCCTGGGCCTGTTGCATCAGGGCGTTGAGGTCTTTCATGGGGCCTAGATAGGCGCTCGGGCGGGGCGGCGCCAAGGGCACTGAAACAAGGGTCGAGGGTCGAGGGTCGAGGGGGATGAGGTCGGATCGCCGAACGACGATCTGCAACAGTTTTTGTTTCAATACCTCTGGCGCCCGCCAACGACTCTCCTAAATAGCATTCGTCACAGTTGCTATTACCGATCCAGGAGGGATCCCATGGCTTTCGACTCCGTCACCACCCGCGACGCCCCGCTGTCCGACGCCGCCCTGGCGCAGCTCTTCACCGAGGCGCGCACGCGCAACGGCTGGACCGACCGCCCGGTGCCCGAGGCGCTGCTGCGCCAGCTGTACGACCTGACCAAATTCGGGCCGACGGCGGTCAACGCCACCCCGGCGCGGTTCGTCTTCGTGACCTCGCCCGAGGCGAAGGCGCGGCTGATCCCGCTGATGGCCGAGGGCAACCGGGCCAAGACGCTGCAGGCGCCGGTCAATGTGATCATCGGCCAGGACATCGACTTTCACGAACACCTGCCGGTGCTGTTCCCGCATGCGCCGGGGGCGAAGGACTGGTTCGCCGACGAGGCCGGGCGGCGCGAGACGGCCTTCCGCAACGCCTCGCTGCAGGGCGGTTATTTCCTCTTGGCGGCGCGGGCGCTGGGGCTGGATGTCGGGCCGATGTCGGGCTTCGACGCGGAGGGGGTGAGAGCCGAGTTCTTCGCCGGCACGACGGTGGAGCCGAACTTCATCGTCAACCTGGGCTACGGCGCCGACGAGAACCTGTTTCCGCGCTCGCCGCGGCTGGGGTTCGAGGAGGCGGCGAGGATTCTGTAGGCAGCAGGCAGCAGGCAGCAGGCAGCAGGCGGCCGCTTATCCGACTCCCTTCCCCCTCGATGGGGGTGGAGAAGGATCGCCAACGGCGATCCGACGACGGTCGTGGAGGGGGTGAACGCAGGTCCTGTCCGGATGAGCGCGGGAGGCGCAGCCGTCCGGCGCCCACCATCGAGTGCCCGCGCGCACCCCACCCGGCCCTCCCCCATCGAGGGGGAGGGCTCAGTGTTGTGGGCTCAGGCGTCCCGGATCGCCGCTTCGCGGCGTCCGGGATGAAAAGGCGCTCGGCGGGCCGTCATCGTCAAACGCATTGGCCGGCGAAGCCGCAGGCGAACAGCAGGGACCACAGGATCAGTGCCCAGGCCATGACGGGGACATAGGCGGCCGAGACGAGCGCGCGTATCCATCGGCGCGCAGGCAATATCCAAAGCCCTGCCACGCCGACGCCGAGACAGACGGCGTATGCGGTCCAGTGGGCTGCAGGCGGCCAGTCGCGGGTGATGGAAACAGCCAGTACGGCAGTGTTCAGGGCGAGCGGGCTGAGCATCAGCGCCGCGCCGATCAGTCCTCGCGCCCAAGGCGATGCCCCAGCCATTCGACGTTCCTGTGCCCCCACGGCCCTCAGTCCTCGTCCAGGTCCGTCTGGATCCACTCGGGCGAGTGGTGGATGTCGATGGTCTGGAGGCGGCCGGGGCCGAGGTTTTCGAAGCGGTGGGGGACGCCCGCCGGGCCGAACACGACCTCGCCCGCGGCGGCGTCGATGGTCACCTCGCCGACGTAGAAGCGGGCCCGGCCCTGCACGATGATGAAGGTTTCGTCGTAGGGGTGGACGTGCAGCCGCGGGCCGGCGCCGACGGTGTCCGTGCCATAGGCCAGCACGGTGTTTCCGCCGCCCAGCTTCAGGCCGTCGAGGGCCCCGCGCCACGGTCCGCCGCCGGCGGGATCGAAGAGCCGGGCCTTGGTGGCGGGACGGCCGTCGGGCTTGACGGTGGCCGGGTCGAAGTCTCTGCGCGCCAATGGGGTTCTTCCTGACCTCAGTCGATGTCTAACTTGTCATCACGGCCGCAAGCGGACTCGGCCAAGGGCCACTACGGGTGGAAGGCGAACGGCGTCCCCTCCTCGAAGGTCGGTGCGGCGGCCAGATCGCCCTTCGGATCATCTCTTCCAAATCCTGGTCCCGACGCGAGGCATCTGGCGGCCCTCGTGCTTTGCGAACTCGGGCTCGTAGAGCGTGTTCACGTAGATAATGTTCTCGACCCTGCATTCACCTGATGAGACTTGGGGCGACCATCCTCCAAATCGGCAGACAAGCTTACCGTCCGCCGAAAACAGGCCGTGTTCATCGCCGGAGTCGGCCCGGTCGGTGGCAGTAATCTGGTAGGCTGGCTGTCCATCGTAGGAGACGTGCAAGACGATGGGAGGATATTCGCCTCCCTGCACAATCTGTTGCTTCACCCATCCCGGCGTGGCGGTGTTTGCCGGTGGCAAAGACGGCGTCTCGCAAGCGGCCGTCGCCAATGACGCGACCGCTGCCAACACTCCAATGCCCAAGACCCTCATCCGCCCCCCCTCAGTCCTCGTCCGCCGCCTCGTCCGGGATGGTCGGCAGTTCGACCGGGGCGGCCAGCGTCTTGATCTCGCCGATGGTCGCGCCGGGGAAGGCGTCCATGACGGCCTTGACGAAGGGGTCGGCCTCGACGGCGGCGCGCTCCTCGCCCCGCTTGCGGCGGTCGATCTCGATCATGGTCTCGCCGCCGCCCTGGCCGTTGGCGGCGATCAGCCAGGTGCGGCCGGTCCATTCGCGCAGCCGCGAGGCGAGGCGGCGGGGCAGGTCGATCGGCGCGCCCTCGATGCTCTCGTAGGTGATGGCGCCGGGCTTGAAGGCGACGGGGCGGACGTAGCGCTGGACGTCCATCTGCAGGCCGACCTCGCGCTTCTCGCCGATCAGGGCGACGACCTGTTCGAAGGATTGCGGATCGGGCAGGGCGGGCGCCGCGACCGGGCGGACGGCGAGCTGGGCCGAGGCGCCGCCGCCGCCGCCGGAGGGGGCGCGGGGGGTGGGGCCGCGCCTGCTCGAGGATGTAGGCGCCGCAGTAGAGGGTGAAGAGGACGAGGCCCGCGGGCGCGAGCAGCTGCCAGCGCAGGATTTCTGCCAGTTTACGAAGACTTGCTTCGATGCAGAGTGCGAACCACGGGGGTGCAGGAATGCAAGTTCGATGTGGAGGAAAGGAAATTCCAGATCTTGGATGTTGGCGGCCACCGCACAACCGGCATAACCACAACCAAGACCTTGGATGAGGCGTTTGGTGGCAAGCCTGGGAAGCAGGTTACCAAGTCGTGTCGTGTTGGTTTGTTTGAGCTT
>JBGTSL010000235.1:0-3836 GCA_041940325.1 Brevundimonas sp. | reverse complement strand
CTGACCCGACCCAATACATTTCGGCCGATACAAGCGCGACAAGGCCGCCATCGGCAAACCCGACATCGGCGACACAGCCGACACGGGCGACATGGGCTACAAGGGGCGATCAGCGGCTCGCGGTTCGCGGCTGAATCAACCAGCCGCGGTCAGCCGCACCAGCTTGCCGTCGGTCTCGTCGGTGATGGCCCAGACGGCGCCGTCGGGGCCGACCGCCACATCGCGGACCCGCTCGCCGAGATCGGTCAGCAGGCGTTCCTCGCCGACAACCCGACCGTCTTCGATGACCAGCCGGGCGATGTGCTTCTCCTTCAGCGCCGCGACCAGCAGGTTGCCGCGCCAGCCGGGGAACATGGCGCCGTCGTAGACCGTCATGCCGCCCGGCGCGATGACCGGATCCCAGTAGTAGACGGGCTGCTCGGTCCCCTCGCGCGCGGTGATCCCCTCATTGATGGGACCGCCCCGATATTCCACACCGTAGGCCACGTCAGGCCAGCCGTAGTTGGCCCCCGCGCGCTCGAGGTTGACCTCGTCGCCGCCCCGCGTGCCATGTTCGACAGTCCAGACGTTGTCACCGGAGATGGCGATCCCCTGGACGTTGCGGTGACCCAGAGACCAGATCTCGGGGCGGGCGCCTTCGCGCCCGACGAAGGGATTGTCTGAAGGGACCGAGCCGTCGGCGTTGATGCGGATGGTCTTGCCCATGTGTGAGCCGAGGTCCTGGGCCTGGGGACGCATCGGCCGGTCTGAGCGATCGCCAAGGGTGATGAACAGGTGGCCGGCGTCGTCGAAGGCCAGGGAGGAACCGAAGTGGGCCCCGCCGTCGTACGTCGGCATGGCGCGGAAGATGACGTGCACGTTCCCGACCCGGGTCCCGTCCTCCGAGAGCCGTCCGCGCGCCACCGAGGTGGCGTTGCCGCCCTCGCGCGGCTCGGCGTAGCTCCAGTAGATCAGGCGGTCGTCGGCGAAGGTCGGACCGACCACGACGTCCAGCAGTCCGCCCTGCCCGCGCGCGTCGACCGCCGGAAGGCCGGCGATCGGATCGCCCACATCGCCCCGGGCCGTGATGATCCGCATCCGGCCGGGACGTTCGGTGACCAGCCAGCGGCCGTCGGGCAGCAGGGCCAGGCCCCACGGCTCTTCCAGTCCCGAAGCGACCACGGTGTGGACGAGGGCCGCCTCGGTTCTGACGGCGGGGGCTCGCGTCTGGCCGGGGAAGGCCGGTCGCTGATCGGGGGCGTTGGCCGGGCCGGTCGGAAGCGGCGCGCCGTCCTGGGCGGCTGTCTGACCCTGGCCGTTGGCGCCGCAGGCGGCGGCCAGCGCGAGGACGAACACGGAGGCGGCGAGGGCGTGCGGGCGCATGGAAATCCTTTGGCGGGGGCGTGTCCGGGAAACAGCGCTCCGAACCTTGGCGTTCCCGGGTCGGGGCGCAAGGCGCAAAGAGCCGCACCAAGGTCTCAGGGACGACTTGAAACCGCCGACGCCTGCCTCTATAGGCACGCCTCTTCCGGCGGACAGACCAGTTCCCGCCGGGGCTCGAGAGACGTGATCGTCGATTGGGGCTGGGTAGCTCAGCTGGTTAGAGCGGTGGATTCATAACCCACAGGTCGGCGGTTCGAGCCCGCCTCCAGCCACCATCGCCCATGCGCTACTTCGTCGTCATGGCCGCCGTAATCCGGCGCAGAAGCTCGGCCTGGTTGGCCTCGACAAGCCTTTGACCGACCATGCCGAGTTCCGCGGCGATGGCCGGGCTTTCGACGACCACCCTTCGGCCGAGGGGCGTCCGGTAGAAGGCCGCCAGATCCCGCAGTTCCGCTTCCGAGAATCGTTCCATATGCACCCGAAGGTGTTCAGGCCGCACCGCCTCCCAGCTGACGAAATCCCGGAAGAACTGCTTCATGACGGGAGCCAGGGCCACGAGATCGGGATTCGCCTCCATCTGGGCGGACAACATCTGCTCCAGCGTCCGTTCATACATTCGCTCGGCGTCCATCGCGACCAGCAGGTCCTCGGCCGCGACCCGGTGGCCCTGGCTCTGAGCGGCGGACGGCCCGGCGGCGGTCAGAATGCCGACGGCCAGAACGGCCGCCGCGATGAAGGTTCTCATTCCTGGTTCCCCACAATCAGCGCCGACGACAGCACACCGGCCAAGGCGTCGGCCCGCAGCGATCTTTACCGGAACGGAACTTCGCCCGTCTAGCGCGAGCGGCAGGTTTGCCGGACGCGAAGGGCCATCTGCCGCTCGCCGGCCTCGCTGGCCATTGCGCGGGCTTCGCGGCACTTACCTTCGTCGATGAGCGCCTGGACGCGATTGGCCAAGGCGACCCGCTCCTCGCCATACCGGTCTTCGGCTTCCTGCTCGGTCATGGACAGCGCCCGGCGTTGTTCTTCCCGCTCGAACCGGGACATCTGCTCGGTCGCCGGCGGGGCCCACATGCTGCCCGGCCCGCTTTGTGCGGACATTCCCGATTGACCGGGGCGGCTCTGCGGAGCGGACAAGACCGGCGATGCCAGCAGGGCGCCGCAAAGGACGAGGGAGAAAAGGCGATCCGCGCGCATGGCAGGCTCCTTGGGCAGGGCACGAGGTATAGCCGACGATATCACCCCCCCGCCAAAAGACCAGCCGGCAACCCTGACGGGATCACGACGTTCAACCGTCAAGGTTCAGCGTTGAAAAGGGACACCCATGCACATCCGATCCATCGCCGTCGCCGCCCTTGCCGGTCTCGCGCTCGGCGCCGCCGCCTGCACCGAAGCCGAACAGGACGACGCCCAGGCCGACGCCAACGAGGCCGGCGCGTCGCTGCAGGAGGAAGCCGCACAGGTCGGCTCGGCCATCGAGGCCGGCGCGAAAGAGGTCGCGCAGGAGATCGACGAAGGCACTGACCGCCTGGCGCAGGAGGCCGAAGAGCAGGAGGCCGAGACCGCGGCCGACGCCCAGGGCAACGACGGTCGCTAGGCGACCGGCTCGGCCAGAAGCGCGTCGACCAGGGCCCGCGCCTCGGGGCTGGCCCAGTCGGCTTCGCCCGAAAAGTGCGCCCGGATGCGGCCTTGCCTGTCGAGCATGACGGTCTGGGGCATCTTGCCCTCGCCCGGCAGTTCGAAGGGCAGCTGGAATTTCATGTCGCTGTAGAGCGGCAGGGGCTCGTGCACGTCGATGAAGCTGCGGGCGTCGGCGAGACCGTCTTCAGTGGCGTCGACATTGATCGGCAGCACGACCAGCACGTCGTCGGAATAGGCCTCGTCGAGGCGGGCGAGGGTGGGCATCTCGGTGCGGCAGGGCGCGCACCACATGGCCCAGAGGTTGACCACCACCACCTTGCCGCGGAAATCCGCGAAACGGGCGTCGGCGCCGTCACGGGTCTTGAACACATAGTCCGGGGCGGAAACGAGCGCCGCGGGAGTCTCCAGCCGGGTCAGGGAACCCCTGGCGAAGCGGGCCAGCTCACTCTTGGTGGGCGGCTCGGGCGCGGCGGCTTTGAAGAAGGCGTCGCGATTGGCGTATAGCAGCCCGGCGCCCGCGATCATGCCGACCGCCAGCGCGCCCGCGATCGCCATCCCCGCCGCCTTCGAGCCCTTCATGACACAACCTTCCCAACCCGATCCGACAGTTAAGCCTTCCCCGGGCGCGGAAGGTCAAGACATGTGGGGCGGGCGGTTCTCGGCGCGGCCGGCCGACATCATGCAGGCGATCAACGTCTCGATCGCCACCGACCGGCGCCTGTGGGCCCAGGATCTGGCCGGATCGCGGGCCCATTGCCGGATGCTGGCGAAGCAGGGAATCGTCTCGCAGGCGGACGCAGAGGTCATCCTGGGCGGGCTGGACGCGATCGAGG
>JBGTSL010000234.1:0-3844 GCA_041940325.1 Brevundimonas sp. | reverse complement strand
CCATGCCGACGCCGCGGCCGGAGATGTCTGAAACGGCGTCGGCGGTCGAAAAGCCGGGCAGGAAGATCAGGTTGTCGATCTCGTCGTCCGTCAGGGCGGCGTCTTCGGCGATCAGTCTCTTGGACACGGCGATCCCGCGGACCCGTTCCCGGTTGATGCCACGGCCGTCGTCGCTGATCTCGATGACGATGCGGCCGGAGCGGTGCAGGGCCGCGAGGCGGACCACGCCCTCCTCCGGCTTGCCGGCGGCCAGCCGGTCCGCGGGCGTCTCCAGTCCGTGATCGATGGCGTTGCGGAGCATATGGGTGATCGGCTCGGCGAGGCGTTCGACCACAGTCTTGTCGACCTCGGTGGCCTCGCCCTCGGTGACCAGCCGCACCCGCTTGCCGGTCATGTCGGCGACCTCGCGCACGAGGCGCGGCATGCGCTGGAACACCGACTTCACCGGCTGCGCCCGAATGGCCATCACGCTGTCCTGGATCTCGCGGGTCAGCAGTTCGAGGTCCTCAAGGCCGACGGAGACGCCCGAGGAGCGGGCAAGGCCGCTTTCTGTGACGCGCTGGGCCAGCATGGCCTGCTGGATGACCAGTTCGCCGACCACGTTGATCAGCCGGTCGACGCGTTCCAGGTCGACACGGATGGTGGCCGGGGCGGCCGCGCCGGCGCCGGGTGCAACGGCCGGAGCCGCTGCGGCTCCTGTGGGGGACGGCAGGGGAGCGACGGGAGCCGGCGCAGGCGCGACCGCGTCGAGGGCGGTGGCCGCCGGCGTGTCCTGCGCCTTCGCGAGGAGGGCCGCGATGTCGATGTCATCGGCGGGCGCCGGCAAGGGTTCGTGCAGCGCCGGCAGGGCGGTCTCGGCGGCGGCGAGCGGCTGGATGGCCAGGTCGCAGTCGCCCTCGACGAAGTCGAACACCTCGCGCACCGCCGCCTCGTCGACAGCGCCGTCGAGGACGATGGTCCAGATCAGCTCGTTCTGCCCCGGCTCGAGCTGATCGAGTAGCGGAACCGCGCTGTCGTCGAGGTCTACCGAGGTCGGTCCGAGACGGCCGAGTTCGCGAAGCAGCAGTCCGGTCTCGTTGGCGTTCGCGTACATACGGCCGTGCGGCCGGAACACGATGCGCCAGCCCGTCGACGCGGAGGCCTGCGGCAGGTCGAGCGACGGCAGCTCGAGGGACGGCAGATCGAAGGCGACCGGCTGGAAGCCGAAGTCGTCCTCGGCCTCGTCGGCCGCCGGCAGCGCCGCTCCGCCGTCGCCGTGAGTCAGCGTCTCCAGTTCGGCGATCAGGCCGGCCGAACGCGCCTCGTCCACCTCGGGGCCGAGGCCCTGCGCGGCAGCCACATGGTCGGCGAGGACATCCGAGGCGCGCAGCAGGGTGCGGATAGTCAGGTCGTCGCACGGCTTGCGCCCGGCCCGCAGTTCGTCCAGCAACGTCTCGAAGACATGGGCGAAGCGGACCAGGGCGTCGAGGCCGAAGGCCCCGGCGCCGCCCTTGACCGAATGCACGGCGCGAAAGACGGCGTTGATCGTCTCGTCGTCGCCTGACCCGCCCTCCAGCTCGAGGAGCTTCGCCTCGAGCTCAGCAAGCAGTTCGTCGCATTCCTGAAAGAAGGTGGCCTTGATCGCCTCGAACGCATCCATGACGCGGACCGGCTCCTCAGGCGGCCACGCGGCGGACGGCGTCCACCAGCTTGGCCGGGTCGAAAGGCTTGACGATCCAGCCCGTGGCGCCGGCCTCCCGCGCCCGCGCCTTCTTGGCGGCGTCGCTCTCGGTGCTGAGCACCAGAACGGGCGTGGTGTCGTAGGCCGGATTGGCCCGTACGCCCTGGATGAAGCCGAAACCGTCCATTCGGGGCATGTTGATGTCCGTAATGACCACATCCGCCCCGCCGCTGGCGGCGAGCACCTCCAGGCCATGGAGCCCGTCCTCTGCCTGGATCACCCGGTAGCCTGCGCCCTGGAGCGCCAGCAGCAGCATGTCGCGCATGGTCCGGGAGTCATCGACGGTCAGCACAGTCTTGGTCACGCGGCTTCTCCGGCGAGGACAGGGATGAGCGCGCCGGCGCCGAAGGCGCGACACTGCTCCACGAAAGGTTCGGACACCGGAGCGATGGAGAGGTCCTGGGCGTCGGCCGCCCAGGTCCTCACGGCGGACAACAGGACCTGCAGCGACAGGCCGCCCAGCCGCTCCACTCCCGAGGCGTCGAGGACGAGAGATTGACCCCGCCGCGCCAGCAGCTCCCGCTGCATGGTCTCGGCGGCGTGGATGTCCAGAACGGCGGGAAGGACGATGATCCCGGACATCAGAACTCCTCCCAACCGTCCTCGATGGCCGCAGGGGCCGACTTGAGGGCCGCGCCGCCGTGCCCCAGCGTCTTGAGTTGAGCCACCGTGCGGGCGGTGCGCTCGCTGCGGGCCGGAGCCGGCCGCGCCGGCGCGGCCGGAGCGTCGTCGCCGATGCGGAAGCGGGCCACGGATGTCGCCAGACTCTCGGCCTCCTGGGCCAGCGAGTGGCTGGCGGCGGTCGATTCCTCGACCATGGCGGCATTCTGCTGGGTCACCTGGTCCATCTGGTTGACGGCGGTGTTGACCTGCTGGAGGCCGGTGGCCTGCTCCTGGGCCGAAGCCGCGATCTCAGACACCAGGCCGTCGATCTCGGCCACCCGGCCGACGATGCGCTGCAGGGCCTCGCCGGTCTGGCCGACCAGCGACACGCCCGAGCCGACCTGAGCCGTCGAGGCCGAGATCAAGGTCTTGATCTCGCGCGCCGCGTCGGCCGAGCGCTGGGCCAGGGCCCGCACCTCCGAGGCGACCACCGCGAAGCCGAGGGCGACGGGGAGGGCCAGGAGCCCCGTCTGCAGGTACGACCTGAGGGCCCCGCGACTCTCCTCGTCGTAGAAGGCGATGTCGAGCCTGTGCCCGCCGTCGAGCGCGACGCCTGTTAAGTCCGTCGCGTAGTCTAAAGCCGGAATTCCGGCGCGATCAGTTTCCCCGACAGGGGTTAAAGGTGCGCACCCGAAGGGTTCGCACCTTTTTGTTTGCTTACTGATCTAAAAAGCTTCCGGCGTGTCGGGTGTCCGATTACAATTTGGCCAGCGCGCCATCTAGATCGGCAATGATATCCGCCGGATCTTCCAGGCCGACCGACACCCGCACGACTTCGGCTCCTGCACCGGCCGCGGCCGCTTGTTCTTCCGACAATTGCCGGTGCGTTGTCGAAGCGGGATGAATAATCAGGCTGCGCGTATCCCCCACATTCGCAAGGTGGCTAAACAGTTCGACGGAATTAACGAGCTTAACACCCGCATCGTATCCGCCTTTAACGCCAAACGTGAAAACGGCACCGGCGCCGGACGGCGAATATTTGGCGGCCAATTTGTGATGCGGATCGTCCGGCAGTCCTGCGTAAGAAACCCACTCAACCTTGTCATGCTTCGCCAGGTGTTCGGCCAACGTTTGAGCATTTTCACAATGCCGCGCCATCCGTAACGACAGTGTTTCGATGCCGGTCAAGATCAAATAAGCGTTAAACGGTGACAAGGCCGGGCCCAAATCTCTCAAGCCCAGCGTCCGGCACGCAATCGCAAAAGCAATCGGTCCGAACGTCTCGTGAATTTTCACGCCGTGATAAGAAGGGCACGGCTCTGAAAGCGTCGTATATTTTCCGCTTGCAGACCAATCGAATTTTCCACTGTCGACAATCAGACCGCCAATCGAGTTGCCGTGCCCACCTAAGAATTTTGTGGCCGAATGAACCACAATGTCCGCTCCATGCTCGAATGGTCGGCACAGAGCGGGGGTTGCAAGCGTGTTGTCGACGATCAACGGTACTCCGGCATCTTTCGC
>JBGTSL010000233.1:0-3856 GCA_041940325.1 Brevundimonas sp. | reverse complement strand
GACGTCGATCATCTCCTGCACCTCGCCGAGGCCCTCCGAGACGATCTTGCCGGCTTCGAGGGTGACGAGGCGGGCGAGATCGCCCTTCGAGGCGCGCAGCTCCTCGCCCAGCAGGCGGACCAGCTCGCCGCGACGGGGGGCGGGTACGCGCTTCCAGGCGTGGAAGGCCTGGACCGAGCGGGCCACGACGGCGTCGACAGCGGCCGGATCGGCCTCGGCCGCGACGACGCCCGCCGAGCCGTCGATCGGCGAATGGGTCGCGAGGCCGGTTTTGGCGAAGGCCGTTCCGGGCACGCCGAGGCGGCGCAGGATGTCATGGCTTCCGGCGGCGGCGGTGGTCATGGAGCGGCTCCGGCAAGGTCAGGGCGGCTTAGCCGGACAGGGCGCAAAGAGAAAGGCCGCCCCGTCGCCGGGGCGGCCCTCGTTGGTCCCGACTACCAGCGGGCGCGGTAGGCGGTGCGCTGAAGCCTGTACTGAATCCGGTCCAGCCGGCGGTCCAGGTCGCGGTACTCGGCCCGGCTCAGCCCATTGCGGGCGTAGCGATATTCGAGCCGCTGGTACTGGTTCATCTCGCGGGTCAGGGCGCGGGCCTCGCGAGGGTGGACCCCGCGGCTCCAGGCGAGCCGGTCGATGTGCTGCGACAGCGCCCGGGCGCGGTAGTGCAGGTTCTGCGGGGCGTAGCCGCGGGCGCCGTAGCCGTAGCCGTAGCCCTGGCTGTAGCCCGGCGATCCGACGCCGAAGCTGATGCTGAAATTCTGGGCCAGCGCCGGGGTCGATACCATGACCGCGGACGCCGCCAGCACGGGAAGCAGGGCTTTCCTGATCATGGCGATCTTCATTGCGTTCGTCCTTTCGTGTCCGGGACCATCCCGGGTGATGGACGCATCAAAGCAGATCGCCGCTGACCCTCGTCTGAGGGGTTCGTTGTCTGACAGTCAGGAACCGGCGCGACCCCCGCGGGTTCTGTCGCCGAGCCGACAAACAGGAGATTGCCCGATGAAAGTTCGCGACGTGATGAGCAAGGACGTGCAGGTCGCCCGCCCGGGAGACACCCTGCAGGATGTGGCCTCGCGGATGGCCAGCGGCGACTTCGGCTTCATGCCGGTGGCCGACGGCGACCGGCTGATCGGCACGATCACCGACCGCGACATCACCATTCGCGCCGTGGCCGGCGGCGCCGCCTGCACCTCGCCTGTGGTGGAATACATCAGCCGCGACGCCCGGACCGCCTATGCCGACGACGACCTGCGGACGGTGCTGGACGCCATGGGCGACAAGCAGATCCGCCGGCTCCCGGTGCTGGACAAGGACGACCGGCTGGTCGGGGTGGTGTCGCTCGGCGATCTGTCCACGCGCGTGAAGGAAAAATACGCCGGCGAGGCGCTGGAGGACATCTCCCGCCCCTGACGCCGGGCGCCGCCGGCGTTAACCCTTTCGCCAAACCACGTGTTCACCCGCCTGGGCGATCCTCGCCGCTCACGACGGGAGACGCCGATGGCGCGCGCGCAGTTCCAGAAGGGTCAGAAGGTCTGGGTCGAGTGTGTCGGCGCCTGGGCCCAGATCGAGAAGGTCCAGCCGGTGTGGGCCAAGGGCTTCGAGGAGCCCGTGCGGGTCACCTATGACGTGGGGCTGGGCCGGGAGTTCCTCGGCCATGAACTGCTGTTGCCGGTCGAGGACCCGGCCGCGAACACGGGCGAAAGCTGGCGTCTGATGCGGGCCCGCAACAAGTGGCAGACGGCCGAGGACACGCCGCACCACCCCTTCCCCGGCACATATCCGGTGGTCGTCACCGACAAGGCCGACTGGGGCGGCTGGCGGGTGCCGGGGGCGGAGTACGACCGCGACCCCGAGCAGATCGAATTCCAGGCCCGACTGATCGCGGCCGCGCCGAAATTGATGGCGCTGGCCGAGCGGATGGTCGCGGCGGTCGACGATTCCCCCGACGATGCGCCGCCGGAGATGCTGGCCATGGCCCGCGACGCCCGCACGGTGCTGAAGAGCGTCACCGACGTGCTGGCCCCGCCGGCGGAGGCCTCCACGGCGCCGCCCGCCCCGTCGCGCGCGGCGTGAGATGAATTGATCCACCGGTCGGGGCAAGGAAGCCTCGACAGGAATCCGCGACGCAGCCTAGATTCGGCCATCGTCGCCGAATCGTCCGGGAGATCGCCTTGCGGGGCAGTGAGCGCCGCATAACCCCGCAAGGACGGCGCGCCCAGGACCGGCGCAAGGGCCCGCCCGCATGGGTGCGGATCGCCATTCTCGCCGTCACCCTGGCGGTCGCCGCCTATGTGCTTCTGTTCGCTCGCGAAATGGCGCGACCGGGCCAGGAGGCGGACGCCCTTCGCATGGTGGCCGTCGACCGGGAGGCCCGGTTGCTGGCGCTGGAGACGGAGACCCGTATCGCACCGGTCGAGGCCGCGGTCCGCGCCGCCACGGCGCAGGCCGGGAGCCCCGCCGACGCCATCCGTCAGGCCCGCGCCGCGGCGCCCGACCGGGCGTTCGCGGTCGTCTCGGCCAGCGGCGCCGTGGCGGCGGCGGCGGGCGCGTCACCGGCCGCCTTCGGGGCCGCGCCGGGCAAGCCCTCGCTGGCGGCGGACGGCGCCGCCCTGCTGGTGTCACGGCCCATGGCGGACGGCGGCCGGCTGGTCGGCCGCGCCCCCCTGCCCTCGCTGAGGACCACCGACGGCGTGGACCTGTGGCTGCTGTCGGGGCCGCGGACGCTTCTGGCCGGCGGATCGGAGAACGCGGCGGCTCTGGGCCTGGACGCGCTTCCGGCCGATGGCCGGGGGAGCGGCGCGACCCTGACGGTGACCGACGGCGCGGTGCGGCGGACGACGGTGGCGGTCGGCGACAGCGAGCTGATCGCCGTCGCCTCGACGCCGGTCAGCGTCGGGGCCGGCGCCCTGCTGGACGACGCGGTGGTGCTGACGGCGCCGTTCGCGATCGGCGTGCTGGTGCTGCTTCTGGCCCTGCTGCAACAGCGCAAGCAGGCGGGTATCAGCCGCGAGTGGGCGGCGTCGGAGCGCCGCTTCAGGGGCGCGGTCGAGGCGGCGCGGTGCGGCGTCTGGGACTGGGACCTGGAAAGCGGCCAGATTCTGCTGTCCGACTACATGGCCGATCTGATGGGGCTGGAACGCAGCGGCGCCGTCCCGGCCGAGGCGATGATGGAGCGGATTCATCCGCGCTACCGCGACGCCGTGAACCATGCGCTGCGGCAAGCCGAGACGTTCGGGACCTTCGAGGTCAGCTTCCCCGTGCCGGACGCCCAGGGGCGGGCGCGGTGGATCGACGCCCGCGGCCAGGCGCGTGGCGAACGCGGCGAAGACGGCTTCACCTCGATCCTCGGCGTCGCTCTGGACACCACCGAGGCGCGCCGGGCCAAGGCCCACGCCCAGGCCGCCGAGGGGCGGTTGCGCGACGGCATCGAGAGCGTGTCGGACGCCTTCGTGCTGTTCGACCGGCAGGGTCGCCTGATCCTGTCCAACCAGGCGTTCCAGGACGCCTTCAGCTTCGAACCCGGCGTGGTCCGCAAGGGGGCGCTCAAGACCGATCTGAACCGCATCGCCGCGCTCGCCATCAAGTCGGAGCAGCCCGCCGCCGGCGGGCGGGCGGGGGCGCGGGAGGTCGAACTGCACGACGGCCGCTGGCTGCAGCTGGTCGAGCGCTTCACATCGGAAGGGGGCTCGGTGGTGTCGGCGGCGGACATCACCGCCATCAAGGAGAAGGAGGCGGAGCGCCAGCGGGCCACCGAACGGCTGCACGCCACCATCACCGAACTGGAGGACCGCGAGGAGAAGCTGTCCCAGCTGGCGCGGAAATACGAGATCGCCATGACCCGGGCCGAGGCCGCGAACCA
>JBGTSL010000232.1:0-3868 GCA_041940325.1 Brevundimonas sp. | reverse complement strand
CAGCCCGGCGGCTCGATCCGCGACGAGGAAGTCATCGCCGCCGCCGACGAACAGGGCGTCGCCATGGCCTTCACCGGCGTGCGCGTGTTCCGGCATTAAGCGCCAGGGCGCTACCGCTCGCCGCGCGGCGGCTCGCTGCTTGAGCGCGACGTGCACGTCTCCTCCCCACGCAGTGGGGAGGGGGACCGCGAAGCGGTGGAGGGGTGACGGGGCAATGCTGACTATCCCCCGCCAGCCATCACACTTTCGCGGACAAACCCCCGCGATTCCAGCCACCTGCAAAATTCCCAGCGTCACGAACCCGCCTGAGGAAGCGGCGGCCCCATAATGCCCGCCGGTCTTTGACATCGCCGCCCTCCCGCCCGCCGCCCAGGCCGGCGTCCCGGTCCATGCCGACTCTGCCGACTCTGACACAGCGAATTCCGGCGCCGAACCTGCCGACTCTGACATCACGAATTTTCCAGTTTCACCCGGATAAAACCCTCCCACCCGATCCCCGCTTCCCCCACCCCCGCCCTCCGCTATGGTGGCGCTTATGGACACCCTCTCCCAGCGCTGGGCCCGGCTCGAACCGCACACCACTGTGGTTGGCCCCGACGACGACCGGCCCCGGCCCGCGGTGCTGCTGTTCCACGGCTGCGGCGGCCTGCGCGGCCACCTGCCGAAATACGCCGAGGTGGCGAAACAGGCGGGCTGGCGGGCCTTCACCGTCGATTCCTACGGCCCGCGCGGCTGGAGCCGGCAATTCGCCATGGCCACGGTCTGCACCGGCCTGCTGCTGCGCGGTCACGAGCGGGCCGGCGACATCCTGGCGACGCTCTGGGGGATATCCCAACGCCCCGACGTCGACGCCTCCAAGGTCGCCCTCGCCGGCTGGAGCCACGGCGGCTGGGGCATCATGGAGGCGATGAGCGCCGAACGCTCCCGCCCCGCCCTCGGCCTCGCCGACCCCGGAAACGTCAGCCTCGATGGGGTGGTGGCCACCTATCTGGCCTATCCCTATGTCGGCGTCGCCGCCCTCAACCGCATGCGCCCGTGGCGGCACTGCCCGAAGACCCTGGCGGTGATCGCCCGCTCCGACCACCTGACCACCGTCCGCAACGCCGAGCGCGTCCACGCCATGATCCGCAACTGCGGCGCGGACGTGGAAACCTGGATCGCAGACGGCACCCACAGCTTCGACGAGCCGATGACCGCCCCGCCGATGCGCTACCACCCCGAACTCAGCGACGAGGCCCTGCGCCGCTTCGGGGCCCTGCTCCACGACGTGGCGGTCGCGCCCGCCGCCTGATCGGTCTATGCAGCGCGCCATGACGACCCTCCTCTACGGCCGCCCGCCCGCCGTCTTCGACCCGCCCGGCGACGCCGTCCAGACCTCGCCCCTGATCCCCGGCTCGACCCCGCTCGAATCCGTGCCCGAAGGCTCGGCCGACATGGTCATGATCTACGCTCCGCCGGGGGTGCTGGAGCGCCGCTACACCCTCGCCCTCGCCCTGAAGGCGCTTCGACCCGGCGGCCGCCTCGACGTCATGGCCCCCAAGGACAAGGGGGGCTCCCGCCTGAAGAAGGAGCTGCAGGCCTTCGGTCTCGACATCGGCGAAAGCGCCAAGGCCCACCACCGCCGCTGCGTGGTCATCCGCCCGGACCGGGTCGAGGGGCTGGACGAGGCCATCGAGGCCGGCGCCCCCCGCCTCGTCCCCGGCCTTGAGGCCTGGTCCCAGCCTGGCGTCTTCGCCTGGGACCGCGTCGACGCCGGCACCCTCCTGCTGGCCCGGGCCCTGCCGCCGCTCAAGGGCGCCGGCGCCGACCTCGGCTGCGGCTACGGCGCTCTGGCCACGGTGGTCCTGCGCTCCCCCGCCGTGACCTCGCTCCGCCTCATCGACCTCGACCGCCGCGCCGTCGAGGCCGCCCGCCGCAACGTCGACGACCCCCGCGCGATCTTCGACTGGGCCGACGCCCGCACCGTCGAGACCGCCGGCGATCTCGACTTCGTGGTCATGAACCCGCCCTTCCACGACGGCGGCGCCGAGGACCGCCGCCTCGGCCAGGCCTTCATCCGTCAGGCCGCGGCCATGCTCAAGAAGGGCGGCGTCCTCTGGCTCGTCGCCAACCGCCACCTGCCCTACGAGGCCGACATCGCCGCCGCCTTCAAACGCTCGCGCCCCGTCGCCGACCAGGGCGGCTACAAGGTCATCGAGGCCGTGAAGTGAAGACGCCCACCGCCCGCGTCGACAAGCTGCTCGGCTCGATGGGCTACGGCTCCCGCACCGAAATGGCCCGCCTCGGCAAGGCCGGCGGAATCGTCCTCGACGGCGCCGAGCTGACCGACGTCTCGAAGCGCATTCCCATCACCCGCGATCTGCCCTCCCGCATGCGGGTCGACGACGAGCCGCTCGACCCGCCGCCGGGTCTGGTGATCATGCTCAACAAGCCGCTGGGCATGACCTGTTCGCACAAGGAGGACGGGGCCCTCGTCTACGACGTCCTCCCCGACCGCTGGCGCCGCCGCGACCCGGCCATCTCGACCATCGGCCGCCTCGACAAGCAGACCTCGGGCCTGCTGCTGCTGACCGACGACGGGGACCTGCTGCACCGGGTCATCTCGCCCAAGCGCCACGTGCCCAAGGTCTACCGCGCCGGCCTGGCCCGTCCTCTGGCCGGGACCGAGGCCGTGCTGTTCGCCGCCGGCGGGCTGGTGCTGGAGGGCGAGGACAAGCCGCTCGCCCCCGCCGTGCTCGAGGTCCTGTCCCCGACCGAGGCCCGGCTCACCGTCACCGAGGGCCGCTATCACATGGTCCGCCGCATGTTCGCCGCCGTCGGCAACCACGTCGAGACCCTGCATCGCGAGCGCGTCGGCGGCCTTCCCCTGCCCGACGACCTGCCCCCCGGTCAGTGGCGCCTGCTGGAACCGGGCGAGATCGACGCCATATTCGCCGCATGAGCGCCTTCGCCAAGATCTGCGGCCTGACCACGCCGGCTGCCCTCGACGCCGCCCTCGCTGGCGGCGCGGCCTTCGTCGGGGCGGTGGTCTTCCCCAGGAGCCCGCGCCACATCGCCCCGCTTCACGCCGCCACCCTGTTCGAGCGGGCCCGCAACAAGGCGAAGATCGTGGCCGTCACCGTCGACGCCGATGACGCCCTGCTGACCGAAATCGCCTTGATCGTCCGGCCCGACCTGATCCAGCTGCACGGTTCCGAAACGCCGGCGCGGGCCGAACGGGTGCGCACCCTGACCGGCGCCGGGATCGTCAAGGCCCTGCCGATCCGCGTGCACGAGGATTTCGCCGAGGCCGACGGTTGGGAGCCGTTCGTCGATCACCTGATGTTCGACGCAAGGCCGCCCGAGGGCTCTGATCTTCCCGGCGGCGTCGGGGCGCGGTTCGACTGGACCCTGCTGGCCGGCCGGGCCTTCCGCCACGCGTGGTTCTTGGCCGGCGGGCTCGACCCGGACAATGTGGCGCAGGCGATCCGAGTGTCCGGCGCGCCTATGGTCGACGTGTCCTCTGGCGTGGAAAGCGCACCGGGTGTTAAGGACCCTGCCCTGATCGCGGCCTTCCTCGATACGGTCCGCGCCGCCTGATTTCCGCCGCTCCCCCGCGCGAGACACGCCTGTGAACGCCATCCTGCCGAACCAGTACGCCATGCCCGACGCCGAGGGCCGTTTCGGCCCCTATGGCGGGCGGTTCGTGGCCGAGACCCTGATGCCGCTGATCCACGAGCTGGACGCGGCCTATGAGGCGGCCAAGGCGGACCCGTCGTTCCAGGCCGAGCTGGATGGCTTCCTGACCGACTATGTCGGCCGCCCCAGCCCGCTGTATCTGGCCGAACGGCTGACCGAACACCACGGCGGGGCCGACATCTGGTTCAAG
>JBGTSL010000231.1:0-3869 GCA_041940325.1 Brevundimonas sp. | reverse complement strand
CATGCTCATCTTGACGTTGGCCAGATCGACGCCGCTCTGGTCCGCCTTGACGCGGGCCTTGACGTTATAGTCGATCACCCGTTTGACGGGGACGAGTACCTTCATTGCGCTGTCCATGAGATGGCCGGAATGTGCGGGCAGGGAATGGAACGCCTGTCCCGGCCTGTCAACGTAACGCCGCGTCAACGGGCCGCGGCCCTGTGTCCCGATCGAGAACGGAACCCCTCCATGCACCGCCTGCTGACCATGAAGCGACTGAGCGTGATCTTCCTGCTGACCTTCGCGGTGATGCTGGGCGGGGTTTTCGCCTGGCGGGCGCTGGTCATCGCCCCGGGCGACCGGTGCGTGGACGGCGGCGGCTGGTGGGATCCGGACGAGCAGATCTGCGCCCGCCCGCTTTCGATCGCCGAGATCGAGTCGATCACCGGGCGGCCGATCGGCCAGACCCGGGCCGAGGCCTCGGCGGCCAAGAACCGCGAACTGGTGGCGATCGAGGACGGGCTGCGGGCCCAGAAGGCGGCGCGGGATGCGGAGGCCGACCGGCAGCGGGCGGCGCTGGAGAAGCAGTAGGGCTCAGCGGGTCGCGCCGGGCGTCCATTTGACGTCGTCGGCGCCGTGGGCGTTGGCCCGGCGGGCGGCGACGAACAGGTGATCCGACAGACGGTTGAGATAGCGCAGCGCGGCCGGCGACAGCTCGCATCCGGCCTCGCGGGCGCGGATCGCCTCGCGCTCGGCCCGGCGGCAGACGGTGCGGGCGAGGTGCAGGTGGGCCGACAGGGGCGAGCCGCCGGGTAGGATGAAGCTGTCGAGCGGCTTCTGGCACTCGTTCATCCAGTCGATTTCCTGCTCAAGCCGTTCGATCTGGCTGTCGAGGATGCGCAGGGCCTCCCATTTGGGCGGCGGGTCGTGCGGGGTGGCGAGGTCGGCGCCGAGATCGAAGAGCTCGTTCTGGATGCGGCCGAGCATGGCGTCGATGCGGTCGTTCTGGCCGGAGTGCAGCCGGGCCACCCCGATCACGGCGTTGAGCTCGTCGACCGAGCCGTAGGCCTCGACGCGGGCGTCGGTCTTGGACACCGGGGCGCCGGAGGCCAGGCGCGTCTCTCCGCCATCGCCGGTCCTGGTATAGATGCGGTTGAGGACCACCATGGGCTCAGGCTCCGTGCGTCGATTTCCACCACATGGCGACCACCAGCAGGATGACGGCGAGGGCCTGCAGGGCGACGCGGAGGCGCATCAATTTGTTGGAGCGCGAGCGCGCCTCGGGCCCGGTCTGGTAGAGCGAGCGGATGCCGAAGCCGAGGGTGACGGCGACCGCCGCGATGGCGACGAAGACGAGGATGTCGAATACGGTTCCCATGCCGGGGTTCTAGGCCCGCGCCGGGCGCAGCGCCAGCGGCGGGCTCCGCGGGAACGTCGCACCCCCCGCGGCCGGAGATCGTCGGCGCACGCTCGCGCGGCGACAAAACTGTCGGAAAGCCGTCACAGGAACGAGTCCCCGATTGGGTAGTTCAGGGCGCCCGAGGCGAGGACCCCATGGACAGCTACTACTGCATCGTCAGCACGGCCGAGGAAGCGGTCGCGGACCTGTGCGTGCTGGACGCGCGTGACGACGCGACGGCCCGCGCCCGTGCCTTGGACGTCGCCGAAGGCGTCGCCGGCTGGGAGCGAGTCGGCGTCTATGCCGGCGAGCGGGTGGTCGGGATTGTGGAACGCGCCTGCACGACGCCGGGGCTGCCGCTGGCAGCGTGAGTCGGCGCGGAGGCGCCGGGAGCGGGCGCCACGGATGTCCGTGACGGGTGGAAAGGGGACCTTCCGAAGCTATAAGCGGCCATGACTTCCACGCTCTTGGATATTCCGAATCTTCACGATGGTTCGCTGACAGGGCTCGACTTTAGCCGAGACAGCGTGACGGCCCGCATGACGGACTGGACCGGAAAGCTTTACGTTCTTGAGATGCGTGGGGTGGAACGGTTCCATGTCGGTGTTGAGTCGAACAATCTGATTGGTTGGTTAGAGGTCGTTCAGGGCAAACGTTTCCAAAGGCGATTCCTGCGGAAACTGTTCGGCACACCAAACCCCAAATGGCCGGGCTACTTTCAGATTGCTGTTGAGGAAGAAGCTGAACGGGTCCGTCGCATCCACAACGGGGAGGCAGCTCTCGTAGTCCTCCATGGAAACTTCACGGTGTATTTCGTCGGCCTATGCGGGTCCGCTGTTCTTCAGGAAGGGTGAACTGCCGGGATGTCTCCTTCGGGTCGGGAATCGACAGTCGCCTAGGGGCAGGAAGCCGATCCGTTCTCCGTCGACTGTGGCAGTATGCTAGCGTGCGGCGATGCCCGTCGCCATATTTGAGAACACCACAGACAAGCCCCTGACATTTGTCTTGGAGCCCCGCTGCGAACAATATGAGGTTCCGGTCTGTGCTAAAATCGGCGTCCAGTATTTCCTTCCAGAAGGGGCGGTCGAGAGCACGTTCGTCGACGTCGGAGATGGCGTGATCCGGTTCTGGTGCGACAGCCAAGATCGGGACGTTGAACTCGTCGACCCGACCCCATTCGATCTGTTGTTGAGAGACATGTGCGTCAGGCTCGGCTTTTGCGGCGGTCTGGTAAACGAGAAGCCGACCCATGTGACAGACCTTCTTCCCGCCACCGGCCTTGTCACGGCTGAGGAGTTCGCAAAGCTGGCGATCAGCGCAGAGTGCGATCAGCGGAGTTCGCCTGATAAGGTGGCACGCTGGTCGGCAACGTTGGTTGCGGCGTTTAAAGAGCATCTCGGAGCGGCGTCTGTGCCCGCCGAGTCCCTGGTCCAGAATTTCGTTCTCCCCTTCGACAAGCAACTGTCTGACGTCCGCTAAGGGTCGGAAGCGGACCTCACCCGACCGCTCCAGAGCGGACAGAACCGTCCAGCCGTGCTAGCGCGCCGGTAGCCCCCCGCAACGAGCGAGCTCCCGGTGAAGATTTTCCGCTGGTCGAACCAGGTCCACAAATGGCTGGCCCTCATCGTCGGGGTGCAGGTGCTGTTCTGGGTGGGCGGCGGCCTGCTGATGACGATGATGCCGATCGAGAAGGTGCGCAGCGAGCATCGGGTCGCCGAAGCTCCGGCCGTTGCGATCGATTCGGACGCCGTCATCGGAGCGGCCGAGGCGGCGCGGGCGGCGGGCGTCGCGGCCTTCGGCAAGGCGGAGATCCGGAGCACCCGGCGCGGGCCGGTCTGGACGCTGACGCCGGTCGAGGGCGAGCCGGTCACCGTCTCGGCGGTCGACGGCCGGCCGCTGCCGCCGCTGGACGGGGCGGAAGCCCGGCGGCTGGCGGCGCTGGGTTATGCCGGGCCGGGCAAGCCCGTTTCGGCGGCCTTCCTGCCCGAGGCGCCCGAGGAGACCGGGCGCGAGGGGCCGCTGTGGCGGGTGGATTTCGACGACCGGGAGCGGACCAGCTTCTACCTGTCGCCGGAAACCGGGGAGGTCCTGACCCGGCGCTCGGAGATGTGGCGGTTCTTCGACCTGCTGTGGCGGCTGCACGTCATGGACTGGGACGACGGCGAGGATTTCAACCATCCGCTGATCATCGTCACGGCGGCGGTGTCGACGATCGTCGTCCTGTCCGGCTTCGTGCTGCTGTGGTTCCGCCTGCGGCCCGCCCGCCGTCGCCGGCGGACGGACGCGGGGACCCCTAGTACCGGTAGTGGGCCGGCTTGAACGGGCCGGACGTCGGGACCGAGATGTAGTCGGCCTGTTCCTTCGACAGGGTGGTCAGCTTGGCGCCGAGCTTGCCGAGGTGGAGCATGGCCACCTTCTCGTCGAGGTGTTTGGGCAGGACGTAGACCTGGTTCTGGTACTTGTCCTTGTTGGTCCACAGCTCGATCTGGGC
>JBGTSL010000230.1:0-3877 GCA_041940325.1 Brevundimonas sp. | reverse complement strand
GAAGGAAGGCAAGGGCGGGCTGCGCGACCTGCACACCCTGTTCTGGATCGCCCGTTCGCTGGCCCCCGACAGCCCGCTGGGCGCCCGGGTCATGGACGACCTGCTGACCTCGCGCGAGCGCCGCACCTTCGAGGAGGCTTTCGACTTCCTGTGGCGCACCCGGGCCCATCTGCACATGGTCGCCGGGCGGGCCGAGGAGAAGCTGACCTTCGACCTTCAGCCCGAGGTGGCGCGGCGGATGGGCTGGCGCGGCCGCGGCGACGAGCCGGCGGTCGAACGCTTCATGCGCCGCTATTTCATCGTCGCCCGCGACGTCGGCGGCCTGACCCGGGCGATGTCGGCCAAGCTGGAGGCGCGCCAGCAGAAGCCGACGCTCAGCCTGTCGCGCCTCATTCCCGGCCGCAGGCGCAAGCTTGGCGTCGAGGGCTTCATCGAGGACGGCGGCCGCCTGTCGGTCACCGGGCCGGAGGTGTTCGCCGCCGCGCCCGAGAAGCTGCTGATGCTGTTCCGCTGCGCCGACACGCACGACCTGGACCTGCATCCTGACGCCTTCTCGGCGGTCAGCCGGTCGCTGTCTCTGGTCACCCCCTCGCTGCGCCGCGACCCCGAGGCGACGCGGGCCTTCCTCGACATCCTCGCCCACGGCCAGCGGCCCTACCGGGTCCTCACCCTCATGAACGAGACGGGTCTGCTGGGCCGCTTCCTGCCGGAATGGGGCCGGATCGTCGGCCAGACCCAGTTCAACATGTACCACGCCTACACCGTCGACGAGCACACCCTGCAGGCCATCGGCCTCATCAACGACATCCAGCGCGGCAAGCTGAAGGCGCAACATCCCACCGCCAGCGAGGTCGTCCACCGCATCGACGATTTCGAGGCGCTGATGCTGGCCATGATGCTGCACGACGTCGGCAAGGGCGGCGACCGCGGCCAGCTGGAGGACGGGGCCATCGCCGCCCGCCGCGCCTGCGAGAGGCTCGGCCTCGACCCGCGCCGCATCGAGTTCGTCGTCTGGCTGGTGCGCAACCACCTGGCGCTCAGCGACTACGCCCAGAAGCGCGACGTCTCGGACCCGGAGACCGTGCGGGCCTTCACCGAACTGGTCGGCGACCCCGAGCGGCTGCGCACCCTGCTGATCCTCACTGTCGCCGACATCCGCGCCGTCGGCCCGGGCGTCTGGAACGGCTGGACGGGCCAGCTGATCCGCGATCTCTACCAGCGCACCGAGGCGGCCTTCCGGGGCGAGACCCTGCATCCGGCCGATCCCCTGGACGACCATCCGGAGCTGATGCGCCGCGGCCGGGCGCAGGGCGCGGTGGCCGAGGCGCTGGATCCCGACCCGGCCGAGCCGGAGGCGCCCACGGCCGCCCGGGTCGCGGTGGCGGCGGCGGACCGTCCTGGCCTGTTCGCCGACCTCGCCCAGGCCCTGGCCGCCGCCGGAGCCGACGTGGTCGGGGCGCGGGTGGCGACGGCCGAGGACGGCGCGGCCCTCGACGTCTTCGAGCTGCAGGACGGCGCCGGCGCCCCCTACGGCCAGGCCGAGCCGCGCCGCCTGACCCGCCTGCTCAGGGCGCTCGAGGCCGCGGCCCGCGGACAGGCGGTCCGCGCCCAGCCGCCGCCGCCGCCGATCAGTCCCCGCCGGGCCGCCTTCGATGTGCGCCCCACGACCATCATCGACCTCGAACAGAGCCCGTCCGCCGCCGTGATCGAGGTGTCCGGGGCCGACCGGCCGGGCCTGCTGGCCGACCTCGCGCGCGTCCTCTCGGAGCACCGTCTGTCGGTGCGCTCGGCCCATATCGCCGGCTTCGGCGAGCGCGCGGTGGACAGTTTCTACGTCACCGACGCCCGGGGGCGGAAGCCGAAGGCCGGGCCGGCGCTGGAGCGTCTGCGGACCGATCTGGAGACGGTGCTGGACTGGAAGGACCGGCGCGTCCGGCGCGTCTCGACCCCGGTCCGCGCCAGCCTGCGCGACGTCTCCGAGGTCGGCCGCCTGCGGCCCGCCAAACGGCCCGTATCGCGCGCGCCGGAAGCAGGCTAAGGCGCAGACATGGCCGACAAGCGCACGCCCGACCCCGCCTCCATCGAGCCTGCCCCGCCCGTGCCGTCGGCGTCGGGGACGTCGGAGCCCGTGGTCCAGCCGCCGGCCTCGGCGACCCCGCCCCGCAAGGGCGGCGGCATGATGCGCAACTCGGCCATTTTCAGCGGCCTGACCCTGGTCAGCCGGCTGGCCGGCTTCGCTCGCGACATCGTCATCACCGCGGCCCTCGGCGGCTCGGTCGGGCCGGCGGCCGACGCCTACAACACGGCGCTGAACTTCCCCAACCTGTTCCGTCGCATCTTCGCCGAGGGGGCCTTCGCCGCCGCCTTCGTGCCGGCCTATGCCCGGACGCTGGAGAAAGACGGGGAGGCGGTCGCCGACAAGGTCGCCACCGACGCCCTCGCCGCCGTCGCCTTCGCCACCGTGGCCCTGACGATCGCCGCCCAGCTGACCATGCCGTGGCTGATGACGGTCATCAACGTCGGCTTCCTCGACGATCCGGCGCGCTTCAAGCTGGCGGTCATCCTGACCCAGATCACCATGCCCTACCTGCCGTGCATGGCCATCGCCGCCCTGCTGTCCGGGGTGCTCAACGCGCGCGGCCGGTTCATCGTCTCGGGCGCCTATCCGATCCTGCTCAACCTGATCATGCTGGCCGCCGTCATCCCGGCCCGGGGCGACCAGGTCGGCGCCGCCTACGCCGCCTCCTGGGCGGTGCTGGCGGCGGGCGTGTCCCAGGCCGGGCTGTGCTGGTGGGCGGCGCGCCGGGCCGGGGCGAACATCCGCCTCGCGTTTCCGACCCTGAGCCCGGCGGTCAAGGCCATCATCATCACCGCCATCCCCGCGGCCATCGGCAATTCGGCGACCCAGATCAACGTCTTCATCTCCGGCAACCTGTCCAGCTTCGTGGCCGGCGGCCGGACCTGGCTGGCCACCGCCGACCGGCTCTACCAGCTGCCGCTCGGCCTCGTCGGCGTCGCCATCGGCATCGCCCTGCTGCCGCGTCTCTCCCGCGCCGTGGCGTCCGAAAACCATGAGCAGCAGCAGGCCTCGATGGACGAGGCCCTGATCCTGTCCATGGCCCTGACCCTGCCGGCGGCGGCGGCCCTGATGGCCATGCCCTATTTCCTGATCGACGCCCTGTTTACGCGCGGCGCCTTCCTCGCCTTCGACGCCGCCAACACGGCGCAGGCCCTGTTCCAGTTCGGCTGGGGCGTGCCCGCCTTCGTGCTGATCCGCATCCTCGCCCCGGCCTTCTTCGCGCGCGGCGACACCCGCACGCCGATGAAGTTCGCCCTCGTCTCGGTCGCCGTGAACGCCGTCCTCGCCATCGGCCTGTTCAACCTCGGCATGGGTGTTTCCGGCATCGCCGCAGCGGTCTCGGGCGCGGCCTGGACCAATGTGCTGCTGCTCGGCGGGGCGCTATGGCGGCGGGGGCTGTACCGGCCCGGCGTCGCGGCGCTGTCGCGGCTGGCGCGGATCGCGGCCGCGGCGGCGGGGCTGGCGTTGGTGGTCGGCGTCGCGGCGTCGCTGCGCCCGGTCTACGAGGCGCCGGTCGCCGACCTGCTCGCCGCCCTCGGAACCTCGCATGGGGCCAAGGAGATCAGCCTGCTGCTGGTCACGGGCGCCGGGGGCCTGGTCTATGTAGCCCTGGCCTTCCTCACCCGGGCCGTCACCGTGGCCGAGGTGCGCGGCCTGATCCGCCGGTCCCGCTAGTTCCGGTTGCCCTGACCGTCGCGGTAAGGCATTTGCCGCTCATGTCAGACGCGTCCCCCGCCCCCATCGCCTACGCCGGCCCGCGCCGGATCGATCAGTCAGTAAACCTGTAAGAGGATCAGC
>JBGTSL010000229.1:0-3922 GCA_041940325.1 Brevundimonas sp. | reverse complement strand
AGACGCCGTTTTTCACAGCCTTGCGCGAATACTCCAAAAAGCCGACCGGCGTCTTTCATGCCCTGCCGATCTCACGCGGGAAATCGATCACCAAGTCCCACTGGATCAAGGATATGGGCGAATTCTACGGCATGAACCTATTCCTGGCCGAAAGCAGCGCGACCACCGGCGGACTGGATAGTCTTCTCGAGCCTACCGGCAACATCAAGAAGGCACAGGACATGGCAGCGCGTGCGTTCGGCGCGGAGTCAGCGGGTGGCCGACGTGTTCGTCAGCGATGACGACATCCGCGGCAGCGACGGCAACGACGATCTGGCGAAATTCGCCGCCACCCTTGAGCGGGTCGTGGTCGAGACGGTCGAGGCCGGCTTCATGACCAAGGACCTGGCGCTTCTCGTCGGCGACCAGCAGGGCTGGCTGACCACCGAGGGCTTCCTCGACAAGGTCGCCGAGAACCTGACCAGGGCGATGGCGGCCCGGTAGGCGCGATCGCTCGTGACGCCGCCGCTCGCGGCGTGAGCGCAGACTGAAACAGGCCCCGCCGGACTCGCTCCGGCGGGGCTTTCGTTTGAGCCGGAACGGCGTTCATGCATTGATGCCGATAACCTTGGAGGCTCGCGTGAAGAAGCAGTTCGGCAATCTGTTGCTGCTGGCCGTTATCGCTGCGGTGGTCAGCTTCTTCGCGGCGCCGGCGGTGGCGTTCTTCGGCATCCGCTCGGCGGCGGACGCCAACGACGTCGCCGGCCTGTCGCGGCTGATCGATTTCGGGGCGGTGCGCCAGTCGCTACGCCCCCAGCTGTCTGGCAACCCGGCGGCGATGGCCCCCGCGCCGACCTTCCTTGAGGACCCGATCGGGGCCGTCCGCCGCCAGTTCGAGCCAGGCGACGGCGCCACCATCGCCGACGCCGACGCCTACCTGACCCCCGCGGCCCTGGCTGGCCTGACGCGCGGCGAGGGTCGATACGCCTCCCAGCGCTCCGGCCAGCCCGCCGGCGCCGCCGTCGAAAATCCTTTGCCGGCGCCGGTGTTCTGGGGCGTCAACCGCGCCCGGATGGCGGTCACCGATGAGGGCGGATCGCGCACCATCTTCACCTTCGAGCGCAAGGGGCCGTTCGAATGGAAGCTGGTCCATATCGGCCTGCCGGAGGGCGCTGCGCCCGCGCCCGTCTCTTCAGCGGCCGCAACGGGGCCCGGGCCCAGACGCTAGGCAGTCCCCTCGACTCGCGGCAACCGTAGCCGTGGGGAGGCGTTTCGACGCCAGAGGGTAGTATGAACAAGAAACTCGTCGTCGGTCTCGCCGTCGCGGCCATCGCCGTATTCGCCATCGCCTGGGCCGCCGCCCCGGTGTTCGCCGCCCAGGCGCTGATCCGGGCGGCAAAGGCCGGCGACGCCGACCGGATCGAACAGCTGGTCGACTTTCCGGCGCTGCGGCAGAGCCTGAAGGACGAGCTGACCGCCGAACTGGCCGCCCACATGCGCCGGGATCCCCGCATGGCGGACAGCACCCTCGGCGGCCTCGGCATGATGCTGGCCCCCATGCTGCTGTCGGGGGCGATCGATGCGACAGTGACCCCCGAGGTCGTGGCGCAGATGGTCACCACAGCCGAGGCCCCCGATCCGACGGTGCGCGACGAGCCGGAACCGGGCGACGCCACCGACAAGGGCGACGACATCCACCAGGCCTGGGGCTATCGCAGCCTCGACGAGTTCGCTGTCACCCTGACCGACCGCGACCATCCGGACCAGCGGCTGGCGCTGATCCTCGAGCGGCGCGGCCTGTTCACCTGGAAGCTGGCCGCGGTCGACATCCAGACCGGCGGCGCCTGACCGGCGTCAGCCCGGCGCCTCGCAGCGCTCGCCGCGAACCGAGGACAGTTCCTTGCCGTCCCGCGAGACACGGCCCATTTCGACTGCGCCGTTCGATCCCCGCACGAAGAAGTATTCGGAGCCGCCGGGAACGGGCGCAAGATCGTCGTACATGGGGTTGATCACATAGGTGCCCGCCGCGTCGATCAGGCCGAATTTTTCTCCCGAGGACACGATCGCCCGGCCATTGCCGTCGAAATCCGAAATGCCCCGGAACTGCGGATTGATCTTGTAGGTCCCCTTGGTGTCGATGACCCCCCAGCGCATGTTGCGGGAGTCGCCGCTGACCGCCACCGTGGCCAGTGGGCCGCCGGGGCCCTCCTTGAAGCTGTCCACCAGGTCGAACTGCGGATTGATCTTCAGGGCGCCGGTCCGGTCGATATAGCCCCAGTCGTCGCCAACCAGGACCGGAGCCAGCCCGCCGGGGCCAAACTGGCCGGCCTGTTCCCACTGGGGCTGGATGACCATTTCGCCGGACTTGTTGATATAGCCCCAGCGGTGCTTCTCCGACCGACGGGTGAAGTCCGGACGCTCGGGCCGCTCATAGCTGTAGCCCCAGGCGGCGGCGCGGCGGGCGGCGTTCTCCTGACGCCGCTCCCACGCTGCGGCGGCCTCTTCGTTCTCCGTCTCCTCGACCTCGGTGACCAGCACCGGCGCGAGGCCATTCTCGGCGAACACGCCGACTGCCGTGTACTGGGGGTTGATCACCCATTTGCCCTGTTCGTCTATGAAACCCCATTTGTCGTCGGTCGCGGCGGCGGCCAGCCCCCCCGAAAAATAGGTGACATCTCCCATGTCCTGGTCGGCGTTGACGGCGATGGACTCGAACTGGGGCGCGATCAGGAATTTGCCCTCGCGATCGACGAAGCCGTACTGGTCGCCCGACTTGACCATCGCCCGGCCCCGGCTGTCGAAGGGCCCCATGTCCTCGAATTGGGGGTTGATGACATAGGCGCCCTTGCGGTCCGCCGTTCCCCACTGGCCGCCGACCTGCACCAGCAGCAAGTCTCCGCCGTCAAGCATCATCATGTTGTCGAACTGGGGATTGACCACATAGGTCCCCTTGCGATCGATCAGCCCCCATTTTCCGTCGCTGCTGACCGGCGCCATGCCGCTGCGCGTGAAGAAACCCGCCCCGTCGAACTGGGGGTTGATGACGATCTTGCCCTTCTCGTCGACGAACCCGCAGTTGTCGCCATAGGCGACCGGAATAAGACCGAAGTCGAGTTCCGTTGCTCCGCCGCCGCCGCCGGGGCTCCTGAAGGCGCCAGTGGCCCAGCCTGTGGCCGCCACGCCGACGACCGCGATCGCCGCAACACCGCCCAGAATACGCTTGTCGCGCAGAAAGGTCTTGATACCCGCCATTGACTACACCCCCAGATAAATCACAGGGGCCGTCAGGTCAGGTTCCCCCATCCAATCTGAACAAGGGTAACGGAACGCGGGTATAGATCAAGGTTGGTCGATCAACGATTCTCAATTGCCCCGCGGATAGCCTGAAGCCCATCCTCGGCCTTGCTGCCGTCCGGTGCGCCGCCCTGCGCGAAGTCCGGCTTGCCGCCGGCGCCTTGTCCGCCCATCGCCAGAACCGCGGCGCGGGCCAGATCGGCGGCGTTGATCGTGCCGGCCATGTCCGAGGTCACGGCGACCGTCACCGCCGCCTTGCCCTCGGTGACGCCGATCAGGGCGACGACGCCCGAGCCGACCTGCTTGCGGAAGTCCTCGGCCACGCCGCGCAGGCCCTTGCCGTCGACGCCGTCGAGGACGCGGGCCATCAGCTTGACGCCGTTGATCTCCTCAGGCGCGCCGCCGCCGCCCGAGCCGCCGCCGAGCGCGAGCTGCTTCTTCAGCTCGGCGACCTGTTTCTCCAGCGTCTTGACCGAACCCTGAAGGGCCTCGACCCGAGCGGGCACGTCGGGGGTCTGGATCTTGAAGTCGCGGGCCAGCTTGCGGGCCACGCCGGCCTGACCTTCCAGATAGAGGCGGGCCGCCTCGCCGGTCAGGGCCTCGATACGGCGGACGCCGGCGGCGACGCCGGTCTCCTGAACAATCTTGA
>JBGTSL010000228.1:0-3926 GCA_041940325.1 Brevundimonas sp. | reverse complement strand
TTCCAGCTGACGGTGGCCGTTCGTGCGGCGATAGCCCTGGCGACGGATCTTCTTGAAGATCTTGATCTTCTCGCCCTTGCGGGTCTCGATCAGGGTCGCGCCGACGAAGGCGCCGTCGATCAGGGGGGCGCCCAGGGTCACGCCCTTGTCGCCGCCCAGCATCAGGACGCTGTCGAACTTCAGCTCAGCGCCGGCGTCGCCGTCGAGCTTTTCGACGACGATGGTGTCGCCCGGTTGGACCCGGTACTGCTTGCCGCCGGTCTTGATCACCGCGTACATGTTGAAGCCTCAGCGAAACGCAAAAAGAATAAGCCCGACGGGGGTCCCCCTCGGGCGAAGAGCGGCGACATATACGGAACGGCCCCCCGGAGTCAACGCAAAACCCGGCCTTCAGGGCATTTCCGGCCGCCCCCCGGGCTGATTTGCGCTCCTTTCCATAGACGACTAGGCTTGGCCGATAAAACGGGTCGCGGCGACCGTATTCTTGCGGACCGCCGGGATCGCCGGAGAGGCCGGTCATGAGTATCGGGTCGACATATTGGACCGAGGGGGATTTCCCCCTGCCGCCGCCGTTCGGCGAGGAGGCCCAGATGGCCAGGCGCGATGCGGCCGGCCGCCATGTCTTCGACGAGGAGCTGACGGAACCCGGCTCTGGTGTCCGCGACACCCCGATCATCGCTGAAATCCTGCGAGGGGCCGATCTCGACGTCCTGCTCCACGGGATGACCGGCGGTGACTTCCTGTATGACGGCTGGGCCGTCGAACTGCCTGTCGGCGGCGGGACCAGGGACCTTACCCGCCTTCCGGAGCTGCTTCAGGGGCCGACCGACAAGGCGGCCGACACCGCGCTCGTCCTGCCTGATGTTCCTGACCGGCCCATCCCCGTCAGCGACTGGGACATCGCCCAGGTGCTGCCGGGGATCATGACCGACGAGTTTCTGCTGTCGAAGGACGTCGACCTGCCCCTGGTGCTGCCAGGAGACGGCTCCGAGGTGGCGGCGCTCGACATGAGCGGCGACGCGGAGGCCTTGGTCGGCTTCCCCACCCACATGCTGACGCTCGACCCGGACGGCGGCTTCATGGGCGGAACCGACGACGTCGGCCGGCTGCACGATCACGACGGCTGGCTGTTCTGATCCGGCGGATTCCCGCTCGACTGTTATAAAGTAACACGCTACAGGGGCCGGGATGACGCCGCCCGCCTCCGAACCGACGATGCTGCTGTCCCTGCTGGGACTGGGCTTCGCCACCGCCTTTCTGCACGCGGCCCTGCCCACCCACTGGCTCCCGTTCGCCCTCGTCGGCCGCGCCCAGCGCTGGACAGCCGCCCGCGTCCTGACCGCGGTGACGGTGGCGGGCCTCGCCCATGTCGCCGTCACGGCCGTCGTCGGGACCCTGATCGTCGTGGCCGGCCTTGCCCTGGATCAGTGGATCGCCGGCCTCCTGCCCTGGCTGTCGGCGGCGCTGCTGTTCGCCTTCGGCGGCTTCTATCTGATCCGCTCCCTCGTCCGCGGACCCCGGCTCGCCGGGGGGCCGTCGCCGGAGGCGGCCGGGCCGGCGGTTTCCCACGCGGCCGCCTTCTGGGCCCTGGTCGCGACGATGGCGATCTCGCCCGGCGAGGTCCTGCTGCCCTTCTATCTGAACCAGGCCCAGGGCGGCGTCGCCGTGCTCGCGGCCCTGACCGTCGTCTTCGCCCTCGGCACGGTGCTCGGCATGGCGCTGTTCACCCTGCTGGCCCGGGCAGGATGGTCGGTGCTCAGGCTCGAACGCTGGGCGCGGTATGAAGGCGCCGTGCTTGGACTGGCCCTGATCGCCGTCGGCCTTCTCGTCGTCCTGTATCAGCCGTAAAGCTCTGCGGATGGCGCACGACCACGATCACGGCCACGCCCACCCGGGTCACGACCACCATGGGCATGACCACGCGCACGGTCATCACCACGGCCCCGTCGACACCGGCGACTGGCGCTACGCCGTCGGCCTGATCGTCAACCTGGCTTTCGTCGGCATCGAGTTCGGCGCCGGGGCCTTCAGCGGCTCGACCGCCCTGATGGCCGACGCCGGGCACAATCTGTCGGACGTGATGGGCCTGGCCATGGCCGGGGGCGCCGCCTGGCTGGCCCGCCGCGCCGCCGGCCCCGGCAAGACCTACGGCTACGGCAAGGCGACGGTGCTGGCCGCCCTCGCCAACGCCCTGCTGCTGATCTTCGCCTGCGGGGCCATCGCCATCGAGGCCGTGCGCCGTCTCGCCGAGCCCGCGCCGGTGATGTCCGGCCTGATCATGGGCGTCGCGGCGGTCGGCTTCGTCATCAACCTCGGCACCGCCCTGCTGTTCATGAGAGACCAGCACTCGGACCTGAACGCGCGCGGAGCCTACCTGCACATGATGGCCGACGCCGCGGTGTCGATCGGCGTGGTCCTCGCCGGGGCCGCCATCCTGTTCACCGGCTGGTCGATCATCGATCCCCTGGTCAGTCTGGTGATCGTTGCGGTGATCCTGTGGGGCACGTGGGGCCTGCTCAGGGATTCCGTCAATCTGGCGCTCGACGCGGCCCCGCGCGGGGTCGATGTCGAGGCGATCCGCGCCGCCGTCCTCGCCTTGCCGGGCGTCAGCGCCGTACACGACCTGCACGTCTGGGGCCTGTCGACGACGGACACTGCCCTGACCGCCCATCTGGTCCATGATCGCGGCGACGGGGCGGACCTGCTGGCCGAAGCCCAGGCCCTGCTGCGCAGCCGCTTCGGCATCCGCCACTCGACGCTTCAGCTCGAGGCGGCGCCCCTGCCGGACTGCCCCGCCTGCTGAGGCGGCAGGATCAACCGATGGCCGGGGTAGTCGATCGTCACCATCCCCTGCGACCAGAACAGGGCGTTGCCGACGAAGCCCACCGCTTCCGGCCGGGCGAAATAGCCCTGGGCCGGCTGGACGATCAGGCGCGGCTCGTCCCACGCCAGCGGGCCGATCTCCAGCCGGCCGCCGGCGTGGACCGGCAGGCTGACCTGGCCGCCCGTGCCGCTGCCGCCGAGGGTGGCGATCGGCGCCGTCTCCGGCCGCCCGCCGCGGACCCGCGTCCACTGGGGCTGGCTGAGGTTGATCCAGACATGCGGGTCCTCGAACAGGCCGGCTCCGGAATCGTAGCGCAGCGGCACGGCCTCGCCGTCGATGACCGCGTCCAGCCGCAGGATGCCGTTGTCGTCGCGGGTGGCGATGGCGCGCCCGCACGACGCCGCCCGGGCGCTGGCTTCCGACGGCGGGGCTATGGCGATTCCCCCGCCCGTGAAGTCGAGCGTGACCACCAGTCCGGCGAGGGCGTCAGAGCCCAGGATGCCCACCGCCGGCTCGCCCCCCGGCCCCTGCAGGCCGCTCAGGTCGGAGGTGGTCGGCTCGATCACCGGCAGGGCCAGGCCGCCGAGCCTCAGGTTCTCGACGCGGGTCCCGCCGGCCTCGATCACCCCCGCCGTGCCCTCCACCCGGCTTCCCGCGAGCCTCGGCAGGCCGGACCGTTCGGCGAAGCCCGCGTCGAGGGCCGAGCGGTTGGCCCCGGTGTCCAGCAGCAGCCAGACCGGCGCCCCGTCCGGGCCGAGCCGCGCCCTGACGAATCCCACATGGGCGGCGTAGCCGGCCTCGACCCGGTTCTCGGTCCGCAATGTCTCGAAGGCGGCGTCGCAGGCCGGGTCCCCAGCCAGCAGGGACAGGACGAGGCTGATCAGCATGGAGGCTTCCTGGTGCAGGCCGCACTCCAGCCGCGCTTCATCCCTTCCGCAAGTTAAGTCTCTTTCATCTCGCGTCCGCGCTGACTATCTCAGCCGCCGAAAGGCCTTCCATGACAGACAAGATCCCCGTCACCGTCCTCACCGGCTACCTCGGCGCCGGCAAGACCACCCTGCTGAACCGCATCCTCACGGAGGACCACGGCAAGCGCTACGCC
>JBGTSL010000227.1:0-3935 GCA_041940325.1 Brevundimonas sp. | reverse complement strand
CCGGTGATCAAGCCCGGCGACAGCTACACCTACGCCTCCGGCTGCCCGCTCGGCACCCCGACCGGCTCCATGGTCGGCGGCTACTATATGACCGACGCCTCGGGCCGCTCGTTCGAGGCCGCCATTCCGGCCTTCAGCCTCGACGTGCCGGGCGAGCGCAGGGTGCTGAACTAGGTTCGCGGCGGATCAGCCCGAAGGGCGACAGGCCGACAAAAAACCCGCCCGGAGGGGCGGGAGAGGGGGCTGCGTCAACCCGGAGAACCGCAGCCCCGCCCCTGACTCACCGCCGCGAGCGGGCGCGGCGGGAGGCGGACGGCGGCTCCTCTAGGAGCCATTCGTGTCGGTCGTTCGACCGAAAAGCGACGGGTGCGCGAAACTGTGTCCGCGCACCCGGATTTCAGACACCGCCGCGCTCAAGCAGCGAGCGACCGCGTCGCGAGCGATAGCGCCCCCTTAGATGTACCGGCGCAGGCTGCGGGCCAACTCCGAGGCGCCGTCCTTGCCGCCCTTGCGGACCTGGGGCTGGTAGGCGACGCGGGCGTGCTCGACGCAGTAGACCCCTTCCGAAGAGCGGCGGCCGCAGAAGCTGAACTCGTTCGAGGACGGGTCGCCGATCGGCCATTTGCACATGTGGGCGCCCAGCGTCATCACCGTCGCCGTGCCGGGCAGGTCGGGCATCGGGGCCGGAACCGGCGCGGCGGCCGGGCGCGGCTGCACCGCCTCGATACGACGCGGCGCCGACGGGGCCTGGGTCGGCTGGGCGGCGGGGCGGGGCCGTGTCGGGCGGAAGGTGGCGCGCGCCGGCTGCGACGGGGCGGCCCGGCCCGACAGGCCGAGGCGGTGCACCTTGCCGATGACGGCGTTGCGGGTGACGCCGCCGCCCAGTTGTTTGGCGATCTGGCTCGCCGACTGGCCTTCCAGCCAGAGCTTCTTCAGCGCGCCGACGCGGTCTTCGGTCCAGCCTGCGGTCATGCCACCCTCCGGGGTCTCGGATTCAATATATGGGGTCCAGAGGTCCCTCCCGGGCTCTCGACCTACCACTAATCGTAAACCAGACCCTAACGGACGCAATATGTGCGAATCAGTCCGTCCACAGAAACCAGATGTAGGGTTAATGAGGCAGCAGGCAGAAGGCAGCAGGCAGCAGGACGTCGGGCTCTGAAACCCGGCCAGCCTCCGAGGCGATCGGACTTGCACTGCTTCCCGCTTCCGCGATCCTGCTGCCTGCTGCCTGCTGCCTGCTGCCTGCTGCCTGCTGCCTGCTGCCTGCTGCCTGCTGCCTGCTGCCTGCTGCCTGCTGACCCCTTGCGCCGCCGCCCCCGCCAGCGCATCTCCGCCCCCATGACCGATCTCGCCTCGACCCGTCCTTCCGGCCTGCCGCAGCCGCGCAGCTATCCGGGCGTTAACTGGATCGGGGTTCGCACCCTGTACCTGCGCGAGGTGCGGCGCTTCTGGAAGGTCGGGGCCCAGACCGTGGCCGGGCCCGTGGTCACGACCCTGCTCTATATGATGGTCTTCGTGGTCGCCCTGCAGGGCTCGCGGCCGCCGCTGCACGGCACCCCCTTCGCCGAGTTCGTGGCCCCCGGCCTGATCATGATGGCCATGCTCAACAACGCCTTCGCCAACGCCTCCTCCAGCCTGATCCAGGCGAAGGTGATGAACACGGCGACCGACTTCCTGACCCCGCCGCTCAGCCCGCTCGAGCTGACGATCGGCTTCGCCCTCGGCGCCGCCACGCGCGGCCTCGTCGTCGGCCTGGTCACCGCCGTCTGCGTCCTGCCCTTCGCCCGGCTGGGGATCGCCAATGTCGCCGCCATCGTCTGGTTCGGCGGTCTGGCCTGCCTGATCATGGGCATGCTCGGCGTCTTCGCCGGCCTGTGGGCGCAGAAGTTCGACCAGCTCGCGGCGGTCCAGAATTTCGTCATCATGCCGATGACCTTCCTCAGCGGGACCTTCTATCTGGTCGAACGCCTGCCCGAGCCCTTCGCCACCATCAGCCACTTCAACCCGGTCTTCTATCTGATCGACGGCTTCCGCTACGGCTTCATCGGCCAGGCCGAGAGCGTGCTGTGGATCGGCGTGGTCATGAGCGCGGCCCTGGCGGTCGGCATGGCCGTGGCCTGCTGGCTGGTGTTCCGCTCGGGCTGGCGGCTGAAGAGCTGACACAGAAGTAAGGTGCGCGGCCGCGCCGGCCGCGCTAGCCATGGCCTCTGATCTTCCAGGGGGTTCCATGCTGTTCCGTTCGCTCGCCGCCGCCGCGGCCCTTCTCGCCGTCGCCGCGCCCGCCGCCGCCCAGGACATCGATCTGCGCGCCCAGGTCGCCGCCTACGTCCAGCCGTCGAACGAAGCCCGGACGCGGGTGGTGGTCGACCAGCTGCGCGCCGCCGGCTTCGAGCCCACGGTCGAGACCTTCGCCGGCGGCAACCGCCAGACCGGCGAGATGGAGGGCCGCAATGTCGTCGTGACCCTCGGCGACGGCCCGCGTGAGATCCTGCTCACCGCCCACTATGACGCAGTCAAGCTGCGCGACGGGACCATGTCGCACGGCGTGGTCGACAACGCCGCCTCGGTCGTCGGCGTCATCGAGGCCGCGAAGATCCTGCGCGAAAAGAACCTCAACCACCGCGTCCGCGTCATCCTGTTCGACCAGGAGGAGCTCGGCCTTATCGGCGCCCGCAAATGGATCGAGGCGCATGGGCTGGCGAACGTCGCCGCCGTCGTGAACTCCGACGTCGCCGGCTACGGCGACACGATGATGTACGGCCTCAACAACGGCCCGCAGTCGGCCGGCGTCACCCGCGCCGTGCGCGAGGTCTGCGCCGAGCGGGCCATGCACTGCGTCGGTTTCCCGGTCTATCCGCCCTCCGACGATCGCGCCTTCTCCGGCGCGGGCCTGGGCGAGGCGGGACAGGCCGGTTCGGCCGACCGCGTCCCCACCGTCTCGCTGGGCTTCCAGGACCACGTCGGCGCCCACCAGATGTGGCTGGCCTTCAACGGCGGCGAGAGCAACGGCCTGGCTGAGGGCTTCGTGCCGCGGGTGTTCCAGCTGATCCACTCGGCCGACGACACCATGGAGCGGATCGACCCGGCCACGGTGAAGACGGCCGGCGAGGTCTATGCGGCGGTGGTCGAGCGGCTGGACGGCCAGCTGTCGCACTGAGCCGGCCGTCTCGGCCGCGGTGTTGACTAACCCCGTCCCCCGTCCGACAAGGCCTGACCCTTTTTCAGCGGTCCCGACGCCTTCCGCGCCGGGGCCGTCTCGCTTTCTGGAGACCTGCCCCGTGTCCACCGAACATCTGATGGGTGTCTACAACCGCGCGCCGCTGGAGGTGGATCGCGGGCAGGGCGCGCGTCTGTGGGGCAAGGACGGGACCGAATACCTCGACTGCGTCATGGGCATTTCGACCAACGCCCTCGGCCACGCCCATCCGGTGCTGGTCCAGGCGGTCAAGGATCAGGCCGAGAAGCTCTGGCACGTCTCCAACATCTTCAAGATCCCCGGCCAGGAAGCGCTCGCCGACGCCCTCTGTGAGAAGTCGTTCGCCGACGTCGTCTTCTTCACCAACTCGGGCACGGAAGCGGTCGAGTGCGCCCTGAAGACGGCGCGCAAATACCACTCGGCCAACGGCCAGCCCGAGCGGATCGACATCTACGGCTTCGACGGCTCGTTCCACGGCCGCACCTACGGGGCCATCAACGCCGCCGCCAACCCCAGCTACACCAACGGCTTCGGCCCGCCGATGGAGGGCTTCCACCAGCTCGTCTGGGGCGACCGCGAGGCGCTTGAGGCCGCCTTCCGTAACCCGACGACCTGCGCCATCATCCTCGAGCCGGTGCAGGGCGAGGGCGGCTGCCGCGCCACCCCCGACGAGGACCTGCGCTGGATGCGCCAGATGGCCGACGAGACCGGCGTGCTGATCATCTTCGACGAGGTC
>JBGTSL010000226.1:0-3941 GCA_041940325.1 Brevundimonas sp. | reverse complement strand
CAGGCGCGGATAGGCCGCCGCGACCGCCTCGGCCATGGCGTCGACCGCGTCGCCGTCCACCTCATTGGCCAGGTGGCGGCTGTCGGCCGGCCGCTTGAAGCCTCGCCACCGGCCTTCCAGGGCGTGGTCGGCGGCGACGGTGTTGAGCACCAGGGCCATGGTCTGCACCCGCGCGGCCAAGGCCTCGTTCAGCCCCTCGGCCGCCGCCTTGCGCCGCGCCGACTTCGGATCCGACAACCGGTTCAGCGCCTCCGACAGGGTCAGTTCGTCCTTGCCGGCCTTCACCTTCATGGCCGCCAGCGTCTCGTCGAACAGGCGCGGCCACTGGGCGCTGATCGGCGTCCGCTCGGCGAGGAAGGTCTCCAGCTCGTGGCTAAGCTCGTGCGGCTTCATGGCCCGCACCCGCCGTAGCCACGGCCGCCAGCGCGCGGCGCCGGGCGCGGCCGTCAGCGCCGCCTCGATCTCCGCCTCTTCCAGCTGGTTGATCTCCAGCGTCACCCAGACGGTCGGCGTGGCGATGACGGTGATCTTCTCGCGCACCGTCGCCTCGAACCCCTGCGCCCCCGCGTCGTTGCGGTCGGTCGAGGCGGCCAGGAAGGCGTAGGCCCCCAGCGCGCCCAGCAGATCGGACGCCTGCTCGTAACGGCTCACCGCCCGATCCAGCCGCTCGCCCAGTACGGCCGCCTCCGCCCGCGCCGCTATGAGCTGCCCCTGCAGGGCGTTGAGTTCGCCGACCAGTGCGCGCGCCTTGTCGAGATCGGCGTCGATGCGCGGGTCGGTGCGCGAGGCGTACAGGTCGGACAGGTCCCAAAGCGGCGCTTCGGTCGGATCGGCGGGGGTCTGGAAGGGTGCGTTCATACCCCCGTTGTGGGGACGCGGGCGCTCAGGCGCAACGCCCGAAAGCCGCCAGACGCCCGACCTGGCGCCTGTCATATCGGCGGCGAAGGAGATTGCCGATGAGCTTTCGCATCCACGCCCTGCCCCTGGCTCCGTTCCGACCCCTGTTCGCCATGGGCGACGCCGCCCTGCTGGAGATCGGCGCCCGCCGCATGGTCGCCGAGGCCCCGCACGCCGCCCCCTGCCGGGTCAGCCTGGTCGACGCGGAGCCCGGCGAGCGGCTGATCCTGCTCAACCACCGCCACCTCGAGGCCCCGGCCAGCCCTTATCGCAGTCAGGGCCCGATCTTCGTGCGCGAGGCCGCCGCCGAGGCCGCGCCCGCACCCGCCGAGGTCCCGGACATGCTCAGCCGCCGCCTGCTGTCCGCCCGGGTCTACGACGCCGACTGGATGATGACCGACGCCGATGTGGTCGAGGGCCGCGATCTCGCCGGCCGGCTGGAGGACTGGTTCTCCGACCCGGCGGTCGCAACCGTCCATCTGCACACCGCCCGCCGCGGCTGCTTCATGGCGGCCGCCGCAAGGGCCTGACCGGACGGCCTTAGAGGCGCAGCCAGCGCCGCCAGAAGGGCTTCGGCGAGGGCGGGGCGGAAGCCGGGCCGTTCCCCGGATCAAACCCGGCGATCAGCGCCTGGAGATCCGGCTCGTCCACCATCCGCGCGGCCTCGCCGCGGCCGACCCAGACCCGCTCGCGCTCCTCGCGTTCCTGCCAGTCCGGGTGTTCGACCGCGACCTCCAGCCCGTAGAGATCGACGGTGCACCAACGCGACGCCCGCCGCTTCAGCACCTTCAGATAGCGGAAGCTGCCCAGCGGCTGGTCCGTCACCCGGCCCTCGACGCCGGCCTCCTCCAGCGCCTCCTGCGCCGCCGCCTCAGCGTCGGTCTTGCCCGACATGCGGCCGCCCTTGGGCGTGACCCAGCGCCGCGTCTCGCGCGAGGTGATCAGCAGGATTTCAACGTCGCCGTCCGCGTTCCTCCGCCATGGCAGGGCCGCCACCTGGCGGCGCTCGGTCGGTTCCTTGCGGGGGGCGGGCTTGGTCATCAGGTCAGGAAGGCTCCGCCGATCCAGTAGAACAGCGCGCCGATCGCTCCCGCGGCCGGCATGGTGATGAACCAGGCGGTGACGATGCTGCGCGCCACGCCCCAGCGCACCGCCGAGGCCCGGCGCGCCGCGCCGACGCCGACGATGGCGCCGGTGATCGTATGGGTGGTCGAAACGGGGATGCCCATGCCCGTGGCCATGAACAGGGTGATCGCCCCGCCCGTCTCGGCGCAGAAACCCTGCTGCGGGCTCAGCCGGGTGATCCGCGATCCCATGGTGTGAACGATGCGCCAGCCGCCGAACAGGGTCCCCAGCGCGATCGCCGCCTGGCAGGTGATGACGACCCAGAAGGGCACCACGAATTCCGACCCCGGCGGCGCGCGCGAGAACAGCAGCACGGCGATGATGCCCATGGTCTTCTGGGCGTCATTGCCGCCATGCCCCAGTGAATAGGCCGACGCCGAGACGAACTGCATCCGCCGGAAGGCCTTGTCGGCCGTGGACGGATTGGCCTTCACAAAAAGCCACGACACGATCAGCACGAGGACGAGCGCCAGCGAGAAGCCGACGGCCGGCGACAGGAAGATGGCCGCCACCGTCTTCGACACCCCGGCCACAACCACCGCCGCCGTGCCGGCCTTGGCGATGCCGGCGCCGAGCAGGCCGCCGATCAGGGCATGCGAGCTCGAGGACGGGATCCCCGCCAGCCAGGTGATGACGTTCCAGCTGATCGCCCCCATCAGCGCGCCGAAGATGACCTGGTCCGAGATCACGTTCGGATCGATGATCCCGCGTCCGATGGTGTCGGCGACGTGCAGGCCGAAGAACAGGAAGGCGATGAAGTTGAAGAAGGCCGCCCACCCCACCGCATAGACCGGCGGCAGCACCCGGGTGGCGACGATGGTGGCGATCGAATTGGCGGCGTCGTGCAGGCCGTTCAGTAAGTCGAACAGCAGGGCGTCGGCGATCAGGAAGATCAGGATCAGCAGGGCGCCGTCCATCGGGGCGCTCCTTTACAGATGCTCGACCAGGACGCCATTGATGCGGTTGGCCACATCCTCGAAGCGGTCGACCACCTTCTCCAGATGGTCGTAGATTTCGGCGCCGATGACGAAGTCCAAAGCGTCGCCGCCGCCGTTGGTGCTCCGGTGCGCCTGGTACAGCGCCTTCATCCCGTCGTCGTAGAGGGTGTCGCTATGGCTCTCCAGCCGGGCGATCTGTTCGGTCAGGTCGTTGAGCCGGCCGCGGTTCTTGCGGATTTCCGACAGCAGCGACACCGCCTCCACCGTCAGCAGCGCCGCCTCGACCGCAACATCGCCCAGCTGGCGCATGTGCGGAGCGAATTCGCGCACCTCGTACAGGGTGATGACCTTGGCGGTCTTCTGCATCTGGTCGATGGAATCGTCCAGCGAGTTGGTCAGGCCGCGGATGTCCGACCGGTCGAACGGAGTGATGAAGCTGCGGCGCACGGCGAACAGCACCTCGCGGGCGACATCGTCGGCCTCGTGTTCATGATCGACGATCTTCTGGCACCAGCGCGGCGTCTCGTCGCCGCCTTCCAGCGTGCTGCGCAGGGCTTCCGCCCCCTTGATCAGGGTCGCGGCGTGGGCGTTGAACAGGCGGAAGAAATTATCTTCCCGGGGCAGCAGCGCCTGGAACCAGCCCAGCATCGGCGAATCTCCCGAAATACTCCGTGTGCGGTCACTCCCGCGTCTGGAAACGCGCGTCAACCCGTCTGAACACGGAGGAATTCAGCCTGGCCGAACGAAAACGGCGGCGGAGATCGCTCTCCGCCGCCGCTTCAGTCCGTTTCAACCGGTCGATCAGGCGTCCAGCGAGGCCGGGTCGACCTTGAAGCCCGGGCCCATCGTGGACGACAGGCTGATCCGCTTGACGTAGGTGCCCTTGGCGCCCGACGGCTTGGCCTTGGTCAGGGCGTCGACGAACGCCTTGACGTTGGCTTCCAGCGCGGCCTGGTCAAACGAGGCCTTGCCGATGCCGGC
>JBGTSL010000225.1:0-3943 GCA_041940325.1 Brevundimonas sp. | reverse complement strand
CATGCCCAGCTTGCTGCGCGCCTTGCGCACGGCGCCGGTGACCCGGCCGTCCTTCTGCACGGTCTCGCCGAACACCTGGATGGTGCCGGCGCCGGCGTCGATCGACTGCAGGCCGGTGATGGAGCGGAGCAGGGTGGACTTGCCCGAACCGGACGGACCGATCAGGGCGACCATTTCGCCCGCCCCGACCTCGACGGAAACGCCGTTCAGGGCCTTGCGGGCGCCGAAGGTCTTGGACACGTCCCGAACGGACGCGACGGCGGCGGCGGATGCGGTCATGGACGGACTGTCGACGGTTGCAGGGGCGCGCCGCATGGCCCGAACAGGGCGGCGAGGCAAGTCTTAATGACACGGCTGCGGCGATGACGTCCAGCGGAGCGGGCCGCCGCCCTCAACGGAAAGCCTCCCGGAAACGCGTCCGGTCCACGTCGGCGGAGAGCGCCTTCAGCGAGCGCCCGCGAGCCTCCCTGGCGAGGCTTCGGGCGGCGGGCCCGACCCGGCCCGGCAGACCGCCCAGCGAGCGCAACGCCTTCTGCAGCCGCATCGCCACGACATAGTCGCCCTCGCCGTAGCGGATCGAGGTTCCGAACAGATCGTCCAGCATATCGGCCTCTTCGATCGGAGGGATCAACAGGCGATCGTGGATGGGCCTGTCGCCTTCGGGATCCCGATCCCATTCCTCCATCAGCCGCAGGCCCGTCGCGATCACCTGGACGGCCGTGCCCTGGTCGTTGACGCCGGGAGACAGGGCCTTGCCGGCGATCTCGCCGAGCACCACCAGGCCGTAGCGCGGATCCTGGTCGAACGACCGGGTCGGACCGATGGCGAAGGCCGCGCGGACGCCCTGCAGGTCCTTGACGCCCCCGCTGGTGCGGATCAGGGCGTCGCCGCGACGGACCAGCTTGCCCGGCCCGGCGATCACCTCGATCATCACATCGGCCGCCTCGGCGATCCCCTGCAGATGTTCACGGTCCACGTTCTGGACGTAGCCCGTCTCTTCGCTGGCGACGATGAAGGCCGGCTCCCTGAGCCGCCCCGAGGGATGGCGGCGGTCGTCGATCCTCTGGGCCATGGCGTCGCGCGTGATCTGCTCGACCCGCTCGATCATGTGCCCGACCCGCGCCAGGCTGGACAGGCGGCTGACCCAGGAGAGCAGGCGAAAGGCGACGAGGCCCACCACTCCGAGGGTGATGACGAAGACAACGGCCCGCCCCTCGGCGCCGTAATAGCCGGCGTTGATCGCGGTCACCCCGACGATGGCGTACAGAAAGGCCCCGACGAAGGTCGCGAGGGATTTCTGGGTGGTCTCGTCGCCCGTGATCAGTTCGGCGACCCGCGGCGTCACCTGCTGGGACACGGAGGTGTAGGCGGTGACCATGGCCCCGAGCGAGAAGGTCGCCACCGCCAGCATGCTGGAAGCGAGGATGGTCAGGACCGAGACGACCGAGTCTCCACCGAAGCGGGTCGCGAAGTCCTCATGGACCATGCCGCGGGCGAGCGTCGCAGCGACGGCCGTGACGACGCCCAGGAGCGCGTAGAGACTGGCTCGCAGCCAGAGTTTGCGCCCAAGCCTGCGGAGCAGGAACAGCCACCGGTTCATTTGACGTTGCGCCTCCCTCGCCGGTCAGTCCGGCGAACGACCTGAACGCACCGCCTCCGGTGAAGGTTCGGATCGACGCTCAGCGCGCGTCCCGGACCTCGACCTCCAGTCCGAGCGCGTCCAGCTGCGGCCGGACCACCGAGGCGTCGCCGACGACCACCCAGACCATGTCGTCGTCGAGCACGCGCCGGGCCTCGGCGTCCATCTGGTCGGCGGTCATGGCCTCGTAGCGAGGGGCCAGGGTCTCCCAGTAGTTGTCCGGGCGGCCGTAGAGGGCGTTGGTCCGCAGGGCGTTCAGCACATTGGCCGAGCTCTCGAAGCTGCCGGGCAGCTGGCGGACATTGCCGTTGACGGTGCGCTCCCGCTCGGCGGCGGTGACGCCCCGGCCCGAGAGGAAGGCGCGGTACTGGTCGATCAGGACGGCGATCGACTCGCCGGTGCGGTCGGACTGGACCGGCGCATTGACGATGTAGGGAGTCTGGTGTTCGAGCGGATTGACCCGGCCGCTGAGGCCGTAGGACCAGCCGCGGGTCTCGCGGATGTCCTGGTTGATCCGCGACAGGAAGCCGTTTCCGATGACCTCGTTGGCGGCGTTGAGGGTGACGAGATCATCCTGTCCGGTCACGGGCAGGACGAGGCCGCCGAGGATCAGCGACTGCGGCGACTGCGGGCGGTCGATCAGCACCACGCGCGGCCGCGGAGCCGGGATCGGCGCGTCGAAGGCCTTGGCTCCCTGCGCCGCCGCAGGGGCGGTCCAGGCCCCGAAGCGGGCCTCCAGAAGCGGCGTCAGCTCGGCCAGAGGCCTGTCCGAGACAACGAACAGCTGGGCGTTGTCGGGCCGGATCCAGCGCTGGTGGAAGCCGGCCAGATCATCCCTGTCGAGCCCCTGCACCGCCTCGGTGGTTCCCAGGCCGGACCAGGCGCGGCCGTACGGATGATCGGGGCCATACAGCACGACCGGCAGGGCGCGGCCGCCCATGCCGTTGGGCGAGCTCTTCTCCTGTGCGATGGCTGCGAGCTGCTGGTTGCGACGGCGTTCGATGTCGGCGGCGCGGAAGGCTGGGTTGCGGATCACATCGGCCAGCAGGTCCAGCGAGGGTTCGAGGTTGGGGGTGACGGCGGTCAGGCCGACCGTGGTGCGGTCGATATTGGCGAAGGCGCCGATGTTGGCGCCCAGCCGCTCTTCCTCCTCGGCGATCTGGACGGCGGTCTTGCTGATCGTGCCCTCGGTCAGCAGATCCAGCATCATCCGCTGCGTGCCAGGGGCGTGGGACGGATCGGCGGCGACGCCGGCGTCGAACTCCACCGCCACCCGGGTGACCGGAACGGTGGTCGAGCGGGCGTAGATGACCTCCATGCCGTTTGACAGCCGGGCGTGTTCGACGTCCGGGAAGTCCAGCGGCTTCATGGGGCCGACGCCGGGCATGGGCTCACGGGCGGTGAAGGCGAGCGGCTCGGCGGGCGCCGGCGCCGGACGGCTGTCGGCGGCCTCGACATAGGGCTCGCGCTCGCCGGGATCGACGCGGGTGGCCAGGACCGGCCGCGTCAGCCAGCGGGCCATCGCCGCCTTGACCGAGGCCGGGGTGACGGCGCCGAGATCGGCCAATTCCTTGCGGTAGAAGCCCGGGTCGTCGGCGTAGAGTTCGCCCTCGGCCAGCACCACCGCCTTGCCGCCGAAGCCGCCCACGGGCTCCAGCGCCTGAATCTGGCCCGAAAGGGTGCTGGTCACCGTACGGGCGATCTCGTCCGCGGTCGGACCATTGGCGATGTAATCGGCGATCAGCTCGTCCAGTTTTCGCGAGACGGCGTCCGCGTCCTGGCCCGGCTTGACGTCCACCGTGACCGTGAACATGCCGATGCGGTGGAAGGGCTGGTAGCCGGTGGTGACGGCGGTCGCGGTCTCATCGCCGCGCACCAGGGCGTTGTCCAGCCGCGAACTGGCGAGGCCGCCCAGCACCGACGCCGCGACCTGCAGGTCCGCGGCTTCTTCGGACAGCAGGCCGGGCGCCACCCAGCTGCGGTACAGGCGGGTATTCGGGACGCGGTCATGCATCAGCTTGTCGATACGGGCCGGCAGGGTCGGGATGTCCGCCTGGGCCGGCTCGTTCACGGCGCCGCGGGGGATATGACCGAAATACTGTTCGACCTTGCGGCGGGCCGTGGCGGCGTCGATGTCGCCGGCCAGCACCAGCACGGCGTTGTTGGGGCCGTAGTTGTCGCGGTGCCACTGGCGCAGGTCCTCGAGGCTGGCCGCGTCGAGGTCGGCCATCGATCCTATCGTGGAGTGGCGATAGGGGTGGCCCGGCGGGAAGAGCGCCTCGAGCTGGGCGTAGTAGACGAGGC
>JBGTSL010000224.1:0-3947 GCA_041940325.1 Brevundimonas sp. | reverse complement strand
GTTCGCCGATCAGGCCGACGACCACGGCGTCGCAGGTCGCCTCCTTGGCCAGCATGGACAGCAGCACCGACTTGCCCACGCCCGATCCGGCGAAGATGCCCAGGCGCTGGCCCCGGCAGGTGGTGGTGAAGACGTCCATGGCCCGCACGCCCAGATCCAGCCGCTCGCCGACCCGGCCGCGCGAATGGGCCGGCGGCGGGGGCGCGCGCAGGGGATAGGCGGCGGGGCCGGCGGGCAGGGGGCCCTTGCCGTCGATGGGATTGCCGAAGGCGTCGATGATCCGGCCCAGCCAGGCGGTGGTGGGCCGCACGCTGGCGGCGGCGGATACGATGCGGATGTCGGCCCCGGGCGCCACGCCCTCGACCGGGCCGAACGGCATCAGCAGGGCCTTGGCGTCGCGGAAACCGACGACCTCCGCGGGCAGGGGCGGCTGGCGTCCGCGGGCGATCTCGGCCCGGGCGCCGACGGCGAGCCGCGACAGCCCGCCCCTGGACTCGATCAGCAGACCGCTCACGCCCGCGACCTTGCCGGTCACGACCAGCGGGTCGATCGCTTCGACGGCGGCGGCGAGGTTGCGCAAGTGAAATGCCCCGGGAACTGGGGTTCAGGGATGCTCCGACATGGTTAACGGGAGGTGAAGATCGACCGGTCGGGATGCTCCCGTCACCTCCCCGGGAACCAAAGCCCAACTCTTTTGGTTAACCCCGCCGCTGGATAGCCCTGATCGGCCAACCGTCCGGGAGGGGCGGCGATCGGAGCCCCAGCGCGCGTCCGCCTCCCCGGACGTCTCACGCCCGATGAACCGCGCGGGGGATGAATCTCCGACCGCCGGTCGTTGAGCCCATCAGAGGCGTGGCCCGCGGCTGGCGCAGGCCACAGCCCACCAGGAGGGTTGTTCCATGGCTGCTGTTTCCGGAGCCGCGCGCGCGGTTGTGCCCGACACGCGTTTCGCGTCCCCGCTCGCGTTCGCCGAACTCGATCTGTCGACGGCGCTGCATGGCGTATCGGCGACGCCGCTGGTCCTGGCCGCAAACGACAACGCGGACGAGGTGGCGAGCTGGAGCCTCGGCTGCGGATGCGGCTGCGGCAAGCGTTACACCGACTTCTTCCGGGACGGCGTCGGCGACGGCCCCCGTCCGGTCCAGCCGCCCATGCTGCTGGTGACCACCGACACCATTCCGGGCGACACTTCCACCACCGAGGCACTGACCGTCGACGGCGCCCACTTCATCTCGACCATCGACATGATCGGGGACGAGGACTTCTATTCGGTGCAGCTGGTCGAGGGGCAGACCTACGACATCAGCATGTTCCTGGTGACGGGCGGGCCGAGCGGGGTGCCACTGGCGGACGCCTATATCGAGCTGTACGACAGCCTCGGCAATCTTGTGGTCACCGCCGACGGCGGCGGGCCCAACACGCCGTCGGGCCTGGACGCCATCCTGACCTATACGGCGCAGAGCACCGGGACCTTCTACATCAACGCCCGCGCCTACGATCAGGACGCGACCAATGGGACGACCGGCGACTTTGTGGGAGATTACGAGGTGTTCGTCACCACCGTGGACGCCTCCGACCCTTCCGCCTATGTACCCTTCTATTCGCCGGACAGCCCGCTGCACTCGATCGACTGGGGCAGCCAGTTCACGCGTTCGTCTCGCAATCCGGACGGCGATAACGGCACGCGAACCGACAACGGCGTGCCCAATGGCGGGACGCCGATCGACAACAATCCCTACGGGATCGTCGGCAAGAACGTCATCACCTACTACTTCGCCGAGACCGGCGACGTCTTCGTCAGCGAGGATCCGACCAATCCGGGGCTGACCGAGAACATCGTCGCCCAAGGCATGCAGGACTGGGAGATGCAGGCCTTCGAGACGGCCTTCGGCATCTACGAGCAGGTCGCCGACATCGAATATGTCCGGGTCTACGACCGCGCCGAGGCCGACATCAAGATCATCACCTACGAAGGCACGCCGGGCGTCGGAGCCAGTCTGCTGGGCCGCATGAGCCCTCCCGGCGAGCAGAACGCCGGCCAGATGGAGATCAACACCGGCGACGTGCGCTGGACCGAGGAGGGCGTCCAGCAGGGCGGCTTCTACTTCCCGACCCTGCTGCACGAACTCGGCCACGGCCACGGCATGGCCCACCCGCACGACAACGGCGGCCGCTCGGGCGTCATGCGCGGGGCCGGGCCGAGCGACGATCCGGTCGAAGGCGCCATCGGCGGCCAGTTCGGCGACCATGGTCTGAGCCAGCAGGTCTACACCATCATGTCCTACAACGACGGCTGGTACGAAGGGCTGGAGAGCGGCGGCGCGCCGGACGGCCACGGCCGGCCCCGGTCGGGGGGGATCACCGGCACGGAGGTCGATCATTTCGGATGGGTCGGAACCCTCAGCGCGCTCGACATCGCGGTGCTGCAGGACAAGTACGGCGTCAACGAGGAGTGGGCGACCGGCGACGACGTCTATGTGATCGAGGACGTCAACGAGGCCGGGACCTTCTATTCGACGATCTGGGACGGCGGCGGCGACGACGAGATCCGCTACGATGGCGACCGCGACGCCACCATCGACCTGCGGGCGGCGACGCTCAGGTACGAGGAGGGGGGCGGCGGCCGGATGTCCTTCGCCCTCGGCGCCTGGACCGGTTTCACCATCGCGAACGGCGTTACGATCGAACGGGCCACCGGGGGGAGCGGGAGCGACCGACTGACGGGTAACGATGCCGCCAACGTTCTGACCGGCGGTTTGGGGGCCGATGTGCTCGACGGTGGCGACCACGACGACGCGCTCGACGGGGGCAACGGCGACGACATCCTGATCGGCGGCGCGGGTTCGGACCTGATCGCCGGCGGCGACGGCGTCGACACGGCGGACTATTCGAGCTCGGCCGAGCGCATCGCGGTGGATCTGACAGCCGGCACGGCCTTCGGCGGCGACGCCCATCTGGACGTCCTGTCCGGGATCGAGAACCTGGTCGGGACCAACAGCACCTTCCGGGACTTCCTCACCGGCGACGCCAACGCCAACCGTCTGACCGGCCTGGCCGGGGACGACGAGCTGATCGGCATGGCCGGCGACGACATCCTGATCGGGGGACAGGGCGATGACCTTGCCCACGGCGGAGCCGGAACAGACGTCTTCGAGTTGCAGGGCCTGAGGGCTGACTACACCATTACAGCAGTCGCCGGCGGTTACCGGATTACGGATTCTGTCTCGGGGCGCGACGGATCGGACCTGCTGATCGAGGTGGAGACCCTTCGCTTCGGCGACGGTTCGACCGCCGCAGTGTCCAGCCTGCTGGCCGCTTCTTCCGATGGAGACATGGCGATATCGGGGGGCGATCCTGACGTCGGGCTTTTGTCGAGGGAGTTCAACGACTTTCTAACGATCAAGGACCCCGAGGAGCCGCAGGTCCTGCCAGGCGACAACCTCGCCGAGGAGATCACACTTGAGGTGGCTACCTTGGGCCATTTGGGCCACGATGGCGGGATGCTTACGCTACCCTCCGCAGGGTCCGACCTCCCATTCAATCCGGCAGGTCTGTCCCAACACAATGGGGGCCTCGACGACTGGATGTAGCCGTGGCGGAACGGGCGTCCGGCGGTGATCGGTTCGAACATCCGCCTAATTCGCCGGACTGGACTTGCGATGGGACAGGAAGGCCTATCTGTAGGCTTCCCGATCCTTCGCGAGAGACCGCCATGTCTGACGCCGCCCCCGCCTACGACCCCTCCCGCCATCTGAAGTCCGGGCGCGGCAAGGTCTATCCGTCCATCCTCGACACCATCGGCGACACGCCGCTGGTCGGGCTGCCGCGGCTGTCGGAGGAGTATCGGTCGAAGGCCAGGGTGCTGGCCAAGCTGGAGTTCTTCAACCCGATCGCTTCGGTGAAGGACCGTATCGGGGTGGCGATGATCGACGCCCTCGAGCAGGCGG
>JBGTSL010000223.1:0-3951 GCA_041940325.1 Brevundimonas sp. | reverse complement strand
GCGGCGCATTGACCAGGGAGTGGCCCATCGCCTGCAGTTGCTGGGCGTCGAAATTCGACCCGTTGATCTGCTGGCCGGTTTCGAAGGCGACGTTGATCAGACCCGGAACATCGCGCGTGCCGTCATCGAAGCCGGTGAAGTCGGTGCGCGATCCGTAGTAGATCAGGCCTTCCTTGTTCGTGGTTTCGGTGTTGCCGCCGACCGATGCGGAGAAGTTGAAGAACGGCTCGCCCGGAGCGTCGACGGTGCGCAGGTCGATGATCCCGCCGCCGAACTCGCCCGGGAAATCGGCCGAATAAGTCTTCTGGACCGTCACGCTCTCCAGCACATTGGCCGGGAACAGGTCCAGCGGCACGACCCGCTGCAGCGGTTCGGGGCTGGGCAGGGGCGATCCGTTCAGCAGCGCCGAGGAATAGCGCTCGCCGAGGCCGCGCACATAGATGAAGCGCCCCTCGACCACCGTCAGGCCGGTGACCCGCGTCAGGGCCGCGGCCGCGTTCGAATCCCCGGTCCGCTCGAGGTCCTCGCTGGTCAGGAAGGCGGCGACTTCGGAGCTTTCCCGGTTCGGTTCGGGGATGTAGCGGCCCAGCACGACGATCTCGACCAGGGAGTCCGCTTCGGGTTCCTGGGCGGCCGGCTGTTCCGCCGGGGCGGAAGCGGGCTGCGACTGGGCGGCGGCGACACCCGGCGCGACAAGCGCGCTGGAAGCCAGCAGGAGCCCGGTCAGGGTCAGGGAGAGGGTCTTCATGATCTGCGCCTTGGAGAGTTTCAACGGACGGGGCGAAAGCCGGCGGCGGCCCGCGGGAGCCGCCGCCGCACATCCGTCGTCAGCAGGTCGCGCCGGACGTCAGGCCGCAGGTCCAGCCCTGCCACCAGGTGTCGGAGGCGTTCTGAACGGCGCCGATGTAGGTCGTGGCCGTGAAGAACGGGTAGACCCCCGGAGCGTTGACCGGCGTAACCGCCGCCTCGTTGGCGCCGTTGATGAAGGTCAGCACCTGGTTGCTGATGCTCGTGCCCGAGGCCGGAGCGGTCAGGGTCGAGGTCCCGGCCTCGGTGTTGTTCGTCCCGGCGGTGAAGGCCGCCGCCGACAACACGGCGTTGGCCGGGCGGTAGGGCAGGTCGCAGGACATGAAGACCGAGTTGAAGGTCACGCCGCTGGTCGCCGTGTCGGCGTCGTTGATGGCCATGCAGCCGGCCTGCGAGCCCGCCACGCTGGTGAACACCGAATTGATGATCGTCGCGTCTGTGCCGGTGTCGAAGTGGGCGACCGTGTGGGCGTTGGTCGGCGAATTGCGGCCGACGAGGGTGAAGTTGGCGATCTTCGGCTGCGACACATAGCGGTTGGCCAGAGGGGTCGAGGCCGGAGCGGACGAAAACTCGAAGCCCGCGCTGCGGCTGGTCGCGTTCGGCGGGCGCTGGGTCACGATGCCGAACTGGGCCCCGCCGCGCCAGCCGGTGTCGGTGTCCAGGCCGTCGTCGTCGGCGCCGGTGATGACGATGCGGCGCAGGTTGACGGCGCCGCCGAAGATTTCGATGCCGTCGTCCGAGCTGTTGTGCACCTGGACGAACTCGATCGTGGTGCCCGAACCCACGCCGGCCATGGTCAGGCCCTGCAGCTCGTTGCCGGGCGAGATTTCGAAGCCCGAGAACTTGATCTGCACATAGCGAACGCGGCCCGAGTTATCGGTCGGGGTATTGCCGCCGTAGAAGGCGCTGGTGCCCTCGACCGTGCCCGTGCAGGTGACCGGCGCGGTCAGCTGGCAGTTGGCCTGCGGCGCGCGGCCGGCGAGGACCAGGCCGCCCCACTGACCTTGCGAGGTCTCCGTGGTGGAGCCTTCGACGTTCTGGCGGCTGGTGAAGACGATCGGCTGGGCGGCCGTGCCCTCGGCGAAGATCTGCGAGCCGCGGTTGACGATCAGATAGTCCGAGCCGCCCGAGGCGAAGAGGCGCACGCCCGGCTCGATGGTGAGGATGCCCTGGGCGCTGCCCGGGGTCGGCGAGGCGGGATCGATGCCGCGATCGGTTCCGACTTCGGTGCGGCCGGAGATCGAATAGATGGTGCCGGCGCGCAGCGGCACCGTCAGGGCGCCGAGGATCTGCTGGGGCAGCTGGCAGACGCGGAGGGTGTTGTTGGCGATCAGGCCGACGTTGGCGAAGCCGGACGGGCAGTCCGCCGCCGGCGTGCCCGGAGGCGGCGGGGTCGGCCCGCCACCTCCGCCGCCCGTGCCGCCGCCGAAGTCGCCTTCGCCCGGCGAGGCGACCTCGGCCGAACCGCAGGCGGCGAGGATCATGGCGCTGGCGGAGATCGCGAGCAGGGTTTTCAGTCGAAGGCCGGTCATCGTTTCCACCGTGTCTGGTCCAAAGGATCATTCGGCAGGACGACCGGACGCGCTGTCCTGTCGCGGCGAACCCGCCCCCTGCCCGGCGCACTCGATAGAAGGCGGTTGTGACACGGTGGCCGCCGAACCGTGACGGTTGCGGCGCAGCTCTGTGAAGTTGTCTTGGCCGTTCGATGAAACATCGTCCCGACACGGCGGGATCGTCACAATCCGCGGGTAGAGCCGGCGGAGACGGGCGTGTCTGAACCGCCTCAAATCGTGTGTGACACCGCGGGGCGATCAATGACCACCGACACGGAGGCGGCGCTGCTGGCCGGGGCGCTCGGCGTCGTCGGCCTGCTGGCCGGCAGTTTCCTCGGCCTCGTCAGTCTGCGCCTGCCGCGCGGCGAGGCCTTCGTCGGCGGCCGGTCCCGTTGCCGGAGCTGCGGCCGGCCGCTGGCGCCGTGGCGGCTGATCCCGCTGTTGAGCTACCTCCTGGCCCGGGGCCGCTGCGCCGCCTGCGGCGCGGACATCTCAATCCGCTATCCGGCGATGGAGGCGGCGGCCGCGGCCATCGGCGTCTGCGCCGCCCTGACCCAGCCGACCCCGGTCGCCGCCGGACTGACGGCGCTGCTCGGCTGGCAGCTGCTGCTGATCGCCGTGGTCGACGGCGAGCATTTCTGGCTCCCGGACCGGCTGACCCTGCCGCTGCTGGCGACCGGGATCGTCGCCGCCGCGACGCTGGAGCGGCTGTCCCTGGTCGAGTCGCTGACGGGCGCGGCGGCCGGTTTCGGCGGCCTCTGGCTCCTCGGCCGCGCCTATCGGGCGATCCGCCGCCGCGAGGGCCTGGGCGGCGGCGATCCCTTCCTGCTGGCGGCCGGCGGGGCGTGGACGGGGTGGATCGGCCTGCCGGGCGTCCTGCTCTGGAGCGCCCTGGCCGGGCTGAGCGTGGTCGCCGCGCGCCTCCTGACCGGAGGCCGCATCTCGGGGTCGGACCGGCTGCCGTTCGGCGTCTTTCTGGCGCTGGGCGTCTGGCTGACCTGGCTTCTGGAGCCGCTTGGCCTGCCGCGCTGACCTCCTCCGGCGACGGCAAACCTTCCCCGAAACGACACAAATCTGCGTTGCGGCCGCGCTAATCCCGACGCACGGGGACGGCGTCACAGATGACCACCAAGCGCAAATCCGATGGAGCGGCCGAGGCCCGGAACAACCGGCTGCTGGGCCAGCGCATCGCCCTCGCCCGCTCCGCCCGCGGACTGACGCTGGCCGAGCTGGCGGCCGCCGTCGGCGGCGGACATCAGCTGATCCAGCGCTACGAGACCGGCGAGATGGCCGTGCTCTTCGGCCGGCTGGTGCAGATCGCCCAGGCGCTGGACACGCCGCTGAGCGCCCTGGTCGGCGACGCGTTCGACAACGGCGCCGGCGAGGATCTCGAGACCCGCGTGGTCCTCCAGATCGCCCGTATCACCGGTCGCCTGCCGCCGGCGAAACGCGCGGTCCTCGTCGCCCTCGCGCGCGAGCTGGGCCGCCCCTGAGGCTTGCAGCGGCGCGCGGCCCGGCCGACGTCGGATCGCCGTGAGGCCATGTTGTCTGAGCGAATGGTGGACGCGACAGGGATTGAACCTGTGACCCC
>JBGTSL010000222.1:0-3963 GCA_041940325.1 Brevundimonas sp. | reverse complement strand
GGGCCGCCGCCGATGATGACGACATCGTACTCCATGACCTCGCGCTCGACGCCGGTCAGCGCTTCGGCGGGCGGCAGTTTGTCGATCACGGCTTCCTGCCAGGCGTTCGTCGCGCCGCCTTCGATGGCGTCTTCGGGCATGGCTGAATTCCTCGTCGCAAGCAGGGTCTTGTGGTTTTCCGCTTATCGGAAGGTGACGCAAGGGTGGTCAAGGACTATCCCTGTCCCGACCCGCCCATGACACCGCAGAAGCTCGACACCGCCAGCGCCGAAAGCCTGCTCGCCTTCTGGCGCGACGCGGGGGTCGACGCCTGTTTCGGGGACGCGCCGGTCGACCGGACCCACGTGGAGCCCCCGCCGGCAGTCAAGGCCGTGGCCAGGGCGACCGCGGCGGTGACGCCCGTGGTCGACGCCTCGGACGTGATCGCCGAAGCCCGGCGGCTGGCGGCCGGGGCGGATACGCTGGAAGCGCTCGGCCAGGCGATCGCCGCCTTCGAGGGCTGCCCGTTGCGCGGGCTGGGCGCCCGCCAGTCGGTGTTCGCCCGCGGCAATCCCGAGGCCGAGGTCATGATCGTCGGCGAGGGTCCCGGCGGCGAGGAAGACGAGCGCGGCCAGCCGTTCGTCGGCAAGGCCGGCCGATTGCTCGACCGGATGCTGGCCGAGGCCGGGCTGGAGGGACGGGTGTTCATCACCAACACCGTGTTCTGGCGGCCGCCCGGCAACCGCACGCCGACGCCGGCGGAGCAGGCGAGCTGCGCGCCGTTCGTGGAGCGAGCCTTCGCCCTGCTGAAGCCCAAGGCCGTGCTGCTCGCAGGGGCCGCCTCGTCCAAATTCATTCTCGGCACGGACGAAGGCATCATGAAGCTGAGAGGCCAGTGGCGTGAGTGGCGGCTGGCCGAAGGGGGGATCTCGGCGCCGGCCCTGCCGACCCTGCATCCGGCCTTCCTGCTGCGCCAGCCGATGGCCAAGCGGCAGGCGTGGGCGGACATGCTGTCGCTGGCCGCCCGGCTGGACGACAGCGAAGCTCGTTAACCCGGCCGACTCAAAACCGCCCCAAAAGGGGTCAATCCTTGACATGGGCCGGGGCGAGTGGCGCCTTTCTGGCCTGACGACCGAACGAACAGCGCCGGGTGGATCGAGTCGAGACGGTCCACCGGACGCTCTAGGGGGGGCCGCCTCAGTGCCGATTACTTTCCGCCGCGTGTTTTCCGCGTCGACGACCGCCATGGCGTTCGCCCTGTGCCTGGGCGCCGCCCTGCCCGCCCATGCCGAAGAGGACGAGCGCCGCAGCGTCGTGTCGGCGCTGAGCCCGGCCGACCGCCTGAGCTACACCACCGCCTTCGACGCCCTGCGCCGGGGAGACCTTGAGGCGGCGCGCGCCTCGGCCCGGCAGGCCAATGATCGCATCCTGCTGGGACAGGTCGAGTTTGAACGGCTGTTCCATGCCGACTATTCCGCCACCTACGAGGAACTGGCGGCGTGGCTGGAAGAGTATTCCGACCTGCCGGTGGCGCCCCGCGCCTACAACCTGGCCCTTCGGCGTCGTCCGGACGGGGCGCCCGAGCCGAAGCGGCCCTCGAGCGTCAGCGGCCGGACCTGGTCGACGGTGGTGCAGGCCGGCGGCGGGGCCTCCCCCGACGACCCGACCAAGGCGGCGCGGATCGCGCTGAACCATGACGACCTGACCGGCGCCGTGATGCTGGGCGAGCAGATCGGCGACTGGTGGGTGGTCGGTCTGGCGAACTACCGGCTGGGCGAGTTCGGCAAGGCGGCGAACGCCTTCGAACGGGTGCTGGACGATCCGACCGAGGATGGTTGGGTCCGCTCGGGCGCGGCCTTCTGGGCGGCCCGCAGCGCCGGGCGTTCGGGACAGCATGACCGGGTGCGGTCGCTGCTGCGGCAGGCGGGCGCGTGGCCGGCGACCTTCTATGGCCAGATCGCCCTGCGTCAGCTCGGCGAGGAGCCGACCATCGAGAATCTCGGGCCGCGGCCCTATCAGTCCGAAGCCCAGTTGCAGCGCGCCGCCTGGCGCGGCGACGACGAGGTCGACGCCGAGGCCCTGAACGCCTTTATCCAGTCAGACGACCGCGCCCGCCGCACCGTGGCCTATTCCGAGGTGGGGCGCCGGTCCGAGGCCCGCGACGAACTGCGCACGGGCCTGCGCTCGGAACTGAGCGAGCGGGGCCGCAAGCTGTGGGCCGCGCTGGGCCGGGCGCTGGGCCCGCGGGTCACCGGCGTCAGCGACGACGCCGAGCGCATCGACGCCGACCGCTATCCGCAGCCGGTGATCGAGCCAGCCGGCGGCTTCACCATCGAGCGCTCACTGGTCTACGCCATCGCCCGCAAGGAGACGAATTTCGACTCCCGCGCCCGGTCGGCGGTGGGAGCCTACGGCCTGATGCAGGTGATGCCGACCACGGCGGCCGAGCTGGCCAACGACCGGGGCTTCGTGTCGTCGCCGGACCGGCTGTACGATCCGGGCGAGAACGCTCGGCTCGGTCAGGCCTATGTGAACAAGGTGCTGGCCATGCCGGCCATCAACGGCGACCTGCTGAGGGTCGCGGCCTCCTACAACGCCGGGCCGGGCCCGATGGTGGCGGCGGTGCGCAAGCTGGGCCAGGACGCCGACCCGCTGCTGCTGATCGAGTCGATCGATGTGCCGCAGGCGCGGGATTATGTGGAGAAGGTCGTCGCGGCCTACTGGATTTACCAGCGCCTGAACGGCCGGCCGTTGAATACGCTGGACGCGGTGGCCTCGGGCGCGACCCTGGTTCCCTTGGCGCTGGACTATGTGCCGCCTCCGCCGGCCGTGCAGCCGCTCGAGGTCGCGTCCGTGCCGGCGGTCGGCGGCTCGCGCTGACTAGAGGCCGGCGAGCAGAAGGGCCGGCAGGCAGCAGGCGATCACGATCAGCAGCCCGTACACCATCAGGCTGGGGCGGCGCGGTTGAGGCTGTTCGACGGGCATCGACATGACTGACCCTGAACGCGTACGCGTTGGCGAGGCTCCCTGAATACCCATGTTGTCTTAAGGCGGCGTTCCGGGGAGCGGTTAACGCAACGCTTCCGCCGACCATTCCAGGAAGTCGGGCTGGACCAGCAGGGCGTCGCGATAGGCGGCGGCGGTCCCGTCGTCGCCATGGGCGGCGAGATCGATCTGGAAATGACGGAAGCGGGCGGCGACCGGCGTGTAGAAGGCGTCCGGGACCGACCATTCGCCGAACATGTACGGACCACTGGCGCCGAAGCGGCCGCGCATCTCCATCCACAGCGCGACGATGCGGCGGATGTCGCGTTCCACGGCCTCGCCCTTCGGCGGCGGCGAACGGTCGGGGCCGACCATGGTGTGGTCCGGGCCCATGCCGCAGTCGGTGCGAAGCCCCATGAAGCCGCCGTGCATCTCGCAGGCGGCGGCGCGGGCCAGCCAACGGGCGTGGGCGTCGGCGGGCCAGAGGTTCGCCTCGGGGTACCGCTCCGCGCACCAGACCGAGATGGCCATCGAGTCCCAGATTGTCTCGCCGTCCACCTTCAGCAGCGGAACGAGGCGGGAGGGGGAGATGCGCTCAAGCTCGGCCTGACCGGCGGGGGAATAGATGTCGATCTCGCGGACGGTGAACTCGGCCTTGCAGCGCTTGAGCGCCAGCCACGGACGCAACGACCAGGTGGAGTACAGGCGCGGTCCGATGATCAGTTCCATGGGGCGGGCTCCTCGCTGGCGACGATCCGGCCATAAGGGGGTTCGCGCCGCCGCGCCAACGAGTTCGCGACGTCACGCCACAAGCTGCGCTTGACTCATCGCGGCGCGGGACCGACACCCCGCGCCCATGATCATCCGCTATTCCCGCCCCGCCGCAGTCGATATCTGGTCGCAGGAGACCAAATACCGGATCTGGTTCGAGATCGAGGCGCACGCCGCCACCAGGATGGCCGAGCTGGGCGTGATCCCGACCGAAGCCGCCGAAGCGAT
>JBGTSL010000221.1:0-3975 GCA_041940325.1 Brevundimonas sp. | reverse complement strand
CGGCGCTCTCCAGCAGCTTGGCGTGGCCCTGGATCACGCCCATGGGCGTCCCGATCTCGTGGGCCAGGCCGGCCACCAGGGTGCCGATCGAGGCCAGCCGCTCCGCCGCCTTGGCCAGTTCGGTGGTTTCCAGCAGGGCGCGGCGGGCGTCCCCGCCCTCCACGATGGGAGACAGGTCGAGAACGGAGAATGCGGTCATCCAGACAAGATCGGGTCGCGCGGGCCGGATTCAAGCGGGTTGAACTCCGGGCGCTCCAACCCTCCGGTTGCATTCCGGGCGAACTTGCCAGAGGATGAGGGGCGCCTGAGGAGGACAGTTGTCATGAACCGACTTTCATCGTGCCTGATCTTCGCCGCCGTCGCCGCATCCGCCTTTCCGGCCATCGCGCAGGATCCACCGACCTCGCGAACGCCGCCGGGCTCCATCCTCAGCCGGGTTCAAAACTACCGACCCTATATCTCGGCCACGCCGGCCACACGGGCGGAGTTTGAAAACATGCTCGACGCTGCGACCGGAAACAACATCGGCTCCCAGCCGCTTGAGCGCGTCGATCTGGCGAACCGGGTCGACACGCTGATCGAGCTCGGTCGCTGCACCGATGCGCGGAATGAGGCGCTGGCTGCGGGCGACCGTCAGATGGCCCTCCGGGCCCGGCAGCTCTGCCGCAGGGACCGCGCGCCGTCGCGTTGATCCGGCTCAGACCGGGTCGGTCGGGCCCGGCCTGACCGCCTCGGGCGCCGGTTCGGGCGTCGACGGCGTGTCCGGGAGCGGAATGAACTCGAGCTCGTCCTCCATCGGCAGGGCCATGCGCCCCGCCTTCCAGTCGGCCTTGGCCTGATCGATCCGCTCCTGTTTCGAGTGGACGAAATTCCACCAGATCAGCCGCGGGCCCACCGGCTCGCCGCCCAGCACCATCACGGTCGAGGGCTTCACCGCCCGCACCGTCGGCTCGGCGGTCGGCGCCAGCACGATCATCTGGCCCTCGTGGAAGGTGCGGTCGCCGACCTCGATCTCCCCCTTCGCCACATAGAGCGCGCGCTCGCTGTAACCGCCGGCGACGCCCCGTCCCGGCGGCGGCGTGGTGCGCACGCCCTCGGCCAGTTCCCAGTGAACATAGAAGAGCGGTGACGACACCGGCACGGCGGCCCTGGCTCCATAGGCCTCGCCCGCCACCAGTCTCGCGAACAGGCCGCCGTTCTCGTAGGCCGGCTGCTCGCTCTCGCCGTGGTGGTGGAAGGACGGGTCGACCTCCTCAGCCTCCTCCGGCAGGGCGATCCAGGCCTGCATGCCGTGCATCGGGCCGCCGGTGGACTTCTTCAGCGGATCGGTTCGCTCGGAGTGAACCACCCCCTTGCCGGCGGTCATCCAGTTGACCTCGCCCGGGCGGATGGCCTGGGTGGCGCCAGTGTTGTCCCGGTGCATGATCTCGCCCTCGAACAGATAGCTCAGGGTCGACAGGCCGATGTGCGGATGCGGCCGCACATTGATCGCCTCGGCCCCAGGGGCGAACTCGGCCGGCCCCATCTGGTCGAGGAAGATGAACGGCCCGACCATGCGCCGGGCATGGAACGGCAGCACCCGCCCGACCTCGAAGCCGCCGAGATCCTTGCGCCGGGCGTCGATCACCATCTCGATCATTGTTTCTTGTCCCCGTCAGTCCAGCGGCAGGCGGGAGATCAACGCCGGTTCGGGCTCGGGCGACTTCAGCGCCCCCTCCCCGTCGAAATCGCTCCACTGCGACCGCGATACGAACACCAGTTCGCCGTCGTGGACCAGTCCCGTCGTGGGTTCGTCGATCTGCGGCAGGTTGGCGGCCAGCACCTCGACCGCCTCGATCCGGCGCCAGTCCGCGGCCGGCGTCAGCTTCAGCACCCGCTGCGGGGCGACGCCGTTCTGCAGCCCATAGAGGAAGCGACCGTCGGAGATCAGGCCGTCGATCCCGATCAAGCTGGCGTTCGCCGGGGCCTCGAGGCGGATCGAGGCGCCCGTCACCCGGTCCACCCGCCAGATGCCCGAGGAATAGTCGGCGACGATCAGGGCGGCGCCGTCCGGGGTCACGGCCATGCCCTGCGGCGACCGCATCCGCCCCGCCGGCAGCAGCACCTCCAGCGCCTCGCCGTCCGGCCGCAACCGGAACAGGTCGCCCCCGGCGACATACACCGTCCCGTCCGGCGCCAGGGTCAGGTCGCCGAGCATCTGCTCCGCCGGCGCCGGATAGCGGGCCAGAACCCGCCCGCTGGCCGCATCGATCTTCAGCAGGGCGCTGGCGAGGGGCGGCGCGTCGGCGGCCCGGCCATGCACCGCCGGCGGCAGGGGCGCGGTCGCGGCCCACAACACCTCGGCCCGTGCGTCCATGGCCAGGCCGAGCACGCCGCCGACCTCAGCGTCCGGCTGGAGAAACGGCGAAATCCCGCCCGCGTCGTCCAGCGCCAGGATCGTCCGGTCGCGGATCATCGCCACCAGCCAGCGCCCGCGGGCCTCGTCCCGCGCCACGCTCTCGACCAGTCCCCCGCCGGAAATGGCCGCCAGCGGCTCCAGCTGGTCCGCGCCGACCGGCCGCCGGTTGGCCTCAAGAGCGGCGGCGAGGGTGTCGAACCCCGGCTCGCCCGCCAGGGTCGACAGCGCCCGGTCGCCGGCCAGGTTCACCACCAGCCCGGCCTCGGCGTAGCGCCGCACCTGCGCCAGGGCCGCTTCGGACTCCCCCGCGGCCGCCGCCAGCCGCGCCCGCATCAGCATCAGGCCCGGGTGGTTGGGGATGCGCCCGTCCGCCTCGGCCAGCCGCGCGGCCGCGGTCGCCGGATCGTCGGCGTTGGCCGCTGCGATCCCCTCGGCGCGCAATCGCTGGAAGGCGGCGACGTCCGTCTCCGCGGCGTCCTGCGCCAGACCCGGCGTGGCTCCTGCCAAGAGGCCGGCGAAAACGATGGCGGCGGCCAGACGCATGACGATTCCCCCAAGCTCGGCCGCGACTATCGGACGCGCCGCGGAATCGGCCAACTCAAGGATCGGTAATGTGGCTCAGCCGACGTGCGGCGTGACGATGCCCAGCGGCAGGGAGGTCACGTTCTTCACGCCGCGCGTGACGATGTGGCTCTCGCAGTCCGAGACGATGCCGAGGCTGAGCAGCTTCAGGCGCAGGAAGCGGTCGAAGGCGTGCATGTCGGAGGTGATGATGCGCAGCACATAGTCCTCGCGGCCGGTGATGGTGGCGCACTGGACCACCTCCGGCCATTCGGCGACGGCCGCCTCGAAGCGGTCGAGGTTCTCGGTCGAGGGCAGGCTCAGCTTGACGATGGCGTAGACCTCGAAGTCGAGCCCCAGCTTGGTCGCGTCGAGCAGGGTCACCCGCTTGCGGATGAAGCCCGTATCCTCCAGTCTCTTGATCCGGCGCCAGCACGGCGACGCCGACAGACCCACCCGTTCCGCCACCTCGGCCACGGACAGTCCGGCGTCCTGTTGCAGGATGTCCAGAATGCGGGCGTCAACGGGATCCAGATCGTCGGCCAAGGCGTTTCTCCGGTTCTTGTTATGGCGCAATAAAATACCCGTGAACCGCCATATGCAAGGTCAAAATCGAGCGAGCCTTGGCTTGCGGACCATGCTACAGGGCGCCTGAGGAAACGCGGTCGGATCAACCGGACGGCAGGACGGAATGAAAAAGCCTAACACCCAGCCCTTGTCGCTTCGCGTGCCCGAGCCTTCGGGCCGCCCGGGCGACACGCCGGACTTCAGCCATCTCAAGCTCGACGCGCCCGGCGCCGTTGACCGGCCCCCTGTCTCGTCGACGCCCTACGACATGCGCGACCACGCCTTCCGGCTGGTCCGGGTGCTGGACGATCAGGGCCAGGCTGTCGGCCCGTGGAATCCAAAGCTGGACGCCGAGACCCTGCGCAAGGGGCTCAAGGCCATGATCCTGACCCGCGCCTTCGACGACCGGATGCATCGCGCCCACCGCCAGGGCAAGACCAGCTTCTACA
>JBGTSL010000220.1:0-3985 GCA_041940325.1 Brevundimonas sp. | reverse complement strand
GCGGGCGCCGGGGGCCGTTGTGCTGGCCGCGGACACGGTGGTGGCCGTGGGCCGGCGGCTGCTGGAGAAGGCCGCCGACGAGGCCGAGGCCGTGCGGTTCCTGAAGCTGCTGTCGGGACGCAATCACCGGGTCTTCACCGGCGTCGCCGTCGCCGCGGGCGGGACGATCCGGCATCGGGTGGTCGAGGCGCGGGTCAGCTTCAAGGTGCTGTCGGACGCCGAGATCGCCGCCTATGTCCGCTCGGGCGAATGGCGGGGCAAGGCCGGCGGATACGGCATCCAGGGCCGGGCCGGCGCCTTCGTGACCCGGATCGTCGGCAGCTATCCGGCCATCGTCGGCCTGCCGCTGCACGAGACCGTCAACCTGCTGGCGGGTGCCGGCTGGCGGGAGACGTGAGCCAGCTTGAGACCTTTCTGGACGAGACGCCGGGCGAAGTCCGGGGGATGGTCGTGCGGGACGGTCGGTTCGAGCGCCTGATCCTCCAGAGAGAGAGCGATGTCCCGCAGCACCGGCTGGGGGCGACGGCGACGGGACGCGTCGCCGCCGTCGATCCGGGACTGAAGGGGGCCTTCGTCGACCTGGGGGCGGGAGAGCCGTTCGGCTTCCTGCCGTTGCGCAAGAGCGACCGGATTTCCGTCGGCGGCAAGGTCGAGGTCGAGGTTTCGGCCGAACCGCGCGAGCACAAGGGACCGACGCTGCGGCTGCTGGGGGCAGGGGAGGGCGAGCCCCGGCTGCTGCGGCCCGGCCTGACCGTAGCGGAGACGCTGGCCCGGCTGGCCCCGGGAATGGAGCCGCGCACCGGGGCGGCGGCGATCCGTGCGAGCCTGGAGGCCGAAGAGGAGGCGATGGCTCCCGGCGGTCTGTTCGCCCGTCTCGGCGTGCGGCTGGCGATCGAGCGGACCCGGGCCCTGGTGGCGGTGGATATCGATCATGCGCCGACGCCGGGACGCGACGGGCGGCGCGACAAGGGCCGGGCCAACCGCGACGGTCTGGCGCAGGCGGCCCGGCTGATCCGCCTGAAGGGCTGGGGCGGGCTGGTGGCGGTCGATCTGGTCGGGACAGGCCATGACGGAGCGGCGATGCTGGCGGCGGCGAGAGCGGCATTTGGAGACGAGCCAGACGTCGCCTACGGGCCCGTCAACCGGTTCGGCGTGCTGATGCTGTCGCTGCCGTGGCGGGAGACGCCGCTCGAGGAGCGGCTGCTGGGGCCGGACGGGCGTCCGACCCGGGAGACGCGGGCGATCGATGCGGTGCGGCGCCTCGGCCTGGCGCTGGCCGGCGACACCAGATCCCCTTATCTGACCCTGCGCTGCCCGGCGCAGATCGCGGCGAAGGCGGAGACGCTGGCGGCGCGGCTGGGCCCGCGGGCGCGGGTGGAGGCCGACCCGACCCTGACGGACGGCGTGGAAATCGATGAAGGCTGAGGCGATGGCGACCTGTCCCATATGCCGGCGCGCGCCGGCCGACGCGAAATACAAGCCGTTCTGCTCCAAACGCTGCGCGGACGTGGATCTGCAGCGCTGGTTCACCGGCGGCTACGCCATCCCCGGGCCGGCGGAGGATGAGGCGCCGCGGGACGGCGACGAAGGCTGAGAAGACCGCTGGACACCTGAAAACGGCTCGCCTATAGACGCCGCTCTCGCGAATGGACGCCTCGCCTGGGTAGCTCAGTTGGTTCGAATCCGCCCCCAGGCACCATCGCTTTCGGGCCCCGCGGGAAATCGGGGTCGGCCATCATGAAATTGTCGCTTTCGGCCTGAATCCTCGGCTTTGAACGCGCTTGCTCTCCCGCGAGGGGAAAAGCGCGGTTGCGCACTTGACGCTCTGATAACCGTTCGCCAAAGGAGCTTGACCGCTTTCCCAGGCAAGCGGTCGGCGGAGAGGGAGTCCCCGGATTTCCGATACCGTCGGCATCGCCCCCGGAAGCCCCAAGCAACCGGAAGCGTCAGGAGGCGTTCCGCAAACCGGGTTCCGTACGGTCCCGGTAGGCAGACGAGATTTTCATGGAGGGACGGGCGTCGTCTGCGGCCGTTCCTCAGGGTTCCACGAGTCAGACCAAAAAAGCAGGAACTGGCGAACTATGCTCGATATCAAGAAGACCAACATCCTCCTGGCCATGGCCGGCGCCGCCGTGCTGATGGCCGGTACGCCGGTCCTCGCACAGGATGCGACCACCCCGGCCCCGGCCGAGGCCACCGCGACGGTTCCGGCTGACGCCGCGGCCGCCCCCGCCACCACCGAAGCGGCCCCCGCCGCCGAGCCCGAAGCCGCCGAAGGCGCCGAGAGCCACGGCAAGCTGACGCCCGCCAAGATGTTCATGGAAGCGGACATCGTCGTGCAGGTCGTGATGATCGGCCTGCTGCTCTCGTCGGTGTTCAGCTGGGTGATCCTGCTGATCAAGCTGTTCGAGTTCGGCGCCCTGAACCGCGCCACCGACCGCTTCCTGGAAGCCTTCCGCCAGACCCGCACGATCGCCGACATGCGTCGCGTGGCGACCTCGGACGAGTTCGAAGGCAACCCGCTGGCCGACATGGCCGCCGCGGCCACCGACGAAGTCGAGCTGTCGCGTCAGGCCGGCCTCTCGGTCACCGGCGATCACCGCGATTCGGCCCTCGGCCGCGCGCAGGCCGCCGTCAACGCCGTCCAGGCCGGACTGGGCAAGCGCCTCTCGGGCGGCCAGCAGTTCCTCGCCTCGGTCGGTTCGACCGCGCCCTTCATCGGTCTGTTCGGCACCGTGTACGGGATCATGAACTCGTTCATCGGCATCGCGAACACCAACACCACCAACCTGGCCGTCGTCGCCCCCGGCATCGCCGAGGCGCTGCTGGCCACCGGCATCGGTCTGTTCGCGGCTATCCCGGCGGTTATCTTCTACAACTATTTCAACACCCGCATCGCGTCCTATGGCACCCGTTCGGACGGCTTCAACGCCGAGCTGATGAACGCCGTGTCGCGTAACCTCGACAAGGGGGCGTAAGTCGGATGGCCGCCAAACTTTCCGGTGGCGGCGGCGGCAAGTACGCCATCGAGCAGAACAGCGAGATCAACGTTACGCCTTTCGTTGATATCATGCTGGTCCTGCTCATCATCTTCATGGTGGCGGCCCCGCTCGCCACCGTGTCGGTGGAGGTGAAACTGCCGGTCGCGGTCGCCCCGGTGCAACAGAACCCGCCGAAACCCTTCTACGTCTCGATCCAGGCCAGTTCGCGGGTCTACATCGGCGACAACGAGGTGGATATCGACAATGTCGGGTCCGAGCTGCTCCGGCTGATCGGCAACAAGACGCCGTCAGACGAACGGATCTTCATCCGTGCGGACCAGACGACCCGGTACGGCGACTTCATGCAGGTCATGAATTCGCTGCAAGACAGTGGTTTCTACAGCGTCGCCCTGGTCGGCGAAGACCAGTCGAGTTAGTAGGAGCGATGAGAATATGACCGAAGTCGAATATCATCGCAGTCTTTACGACCCGCCGAAGGCGAAGGGCATTTTCGGGGTCCCCCCGCATGTGTTCATCGCCAGCGTCGTGGTCGTGGGTCTCCTGTTCGCCTTGCTGGCGTTCTACTTCATCAACCTGAAGCGCAACCCGCCGAAATGGTTCCTTCGCGCCGCCGTTCTCGCGATACCGCTGCCATGGATCGCCGCCGAGCTTGGCTGGGTGCTGGCCGAAACCGGGCGGCAGCCCTGGATCATCTACGGCATCATGCGTACGGATGAATCCCTCACCCCGATGCCAGGTGTCGGATACTTTTTCGTGGTGATCACGGCGGTTTATCTGGTTCTGGCGGTGCTCGTGACCATGCTCATGACCTGGCTCATCCAAGACGCAAATGCCAGGTATTCCAAGGGAGGAGGCTCGAACTCATGACCTTCATGCTGCTTGCGTTCATCTGTGGGGCCCTGATTCTTTATCTGCTCTTGGCAGGGGCGGATTTCGGGGCCGGAATCGTCGAACTCATGGCTCGATTCGATAGAGAGGGGCGT
>JBGTSL010000219.1:0-3994 GCA_041940325.1 Brevundimonas sp. | reverse complement strand
GTGGGCACGCCCGAACAGGTCGCGGCCAATCCGAAGAGCTGGACCGGCAAATACCTCAAGGAGGTGCTGGACCGGCACGAAGCGCGGCGCAAAGCGCGGGTGGCGGCGCTGAAGAAGCGCGCCTGACCGGTCAGGCCCCGACCGGCGCCGCCTCCACCCCATGGTCCCGGGTGCGGCCGCGCACGGCCAGAACCACGGTCCCGACCAGCAGCACCACCGTGGTCACCAAACTGGCTTCCGGCCCGAAGCCGCCGCCCGTCAGCCACCACGCCGCCCCCTCTGCGCCCGTCAGATCGGTGACCAGCGGGGTGGTTTCGATCACCGTGCCCGAGACTTCCAGCCCGAAGCCGAGGCCCAGCAGCCAGTTCCACGCCGCGTGCCAGCCGCACACGCCCCACAGCGAGCCCTCGCGCGCCGCGTAGAGGCTGATGAACAGGCCGAACAGGACGATGTTGGCGAGGCCGACGTACAGCTCCTTCGACGGCTCGATGTTTCCCGCGTGGGCGAGGGCGAACAGCGCCGAGTTGGCGACCACGGCGATCCACAGGCCGTGACGCGAGGCGATCAGCTGCATCAGCCAGCCCCGGAACAGCAGCTCCTCCGACGAGCCCTGGATGATGAAGCCGAGCAGCAGCACGCCGATCGGCAGCAGGGCCGCGCCGACGGCCGCGGAGCCGAACGCGCCGGGGCCCTCGACCACATAGCCGCCGGCCGCCCAGATCACGCCCACCACGCCCAGCAGAAAGGCGAGACCGACCAGGTAGCCGCGCACGAACCGCGTCGCCCCCCTGGCGTTCAGGCCCAGGGCGGACGGTCCCCGCCGCTCGAACAGCCAGGCCCACACCAGAACGAGGACCGAGCCCAGGCCGAACGCCGCCGCCAGCTCATAGGCCAGTTGCGGCCAGCCGTCAGACCCCTCGCCCGGGGATACAAAGCCGGTGGCGATCGCCGGCCAGAGGGCGCCCAGCTGGCCGGCGATCATGAAGACAGCCCCCAGCACGACGGCGGCGACGGTCCAGGTCCTGCGGTGCCGCCGCTTGCGCTCGGCGTACAGTTCGATGCCGGCCATGCGGCGCTCCTTCCTCAGAAACCGGCGGACCGGGGGCGTCGATGCATGAGGCTGCGGCGGCGGCGAATGGATGCGCCTCAGCCGGCCGGCGTCTCCGCGCCCAGTCCCTTTATGTCGCGATAGGCGGCGGAGAACGGCGCGTACAGAACGCCGACGACCAGAGCCTTGATGATCGCATCGACCACGATCGACGCGATCACCCAGGGATTGCTGACGTCCAGCGCCGCGAGCAGATCCTCGGGGTCGCTGTCCGGTCCCATGGTCCATGTCTCAAGGCCGGACATCACGCTGATCGGCAGGCTCACGATGCCGGAAAGCAACTGGATGATCATGACCATCACGATCACGATGACGGCCATGCCCAGCAGCGGCCAGAACCGCCCCCCGGTCAAACGGAAGGAGTCGAAGAAGGCGAATCGCTTCTCGGCCACCGTGATCGGCACGGCGAGGGACAGACGAACGGCCAGCCAGACCAGCAGCGCGATGGTCGCGAACAGGCCGAGGATCGCGAGCAGGCCGCTCCACGCGCCCGCCCCCCCGGCGCGCGCCACGCCCACCAGCACGCCTGTCGCGATGGCCGCCCCGACCGCGACCAGCGTCATCAACAGGCCGAGCACGAAGGTCACGACCAGCACCCGGACTTCATCCATCCCCAGCTGGAGATACCCCCGGGCCCCGCCCGAACCGGGCTTCAGGACGCCACGGGCCACCGCCGCCAGCAGCATGGCCTCGACCAGCAGGGCCAGGGGGATCAGCCACGCCATCTGGGCCATGATCATGCCGAACTCGGCCATCATCGCCCACACCGCCGAAAGATCGTCCGGCGCGGAGGATTCGAGCGCCTGGGCCTCGACCTGCCAGGCGACGAGCCGGTCCAGCACCGGCCGAATGGCGAGCAGGGCGACGAAATTCATCACGCCATAGAGGGCGGTCCAGGCGACCAGCACCATCGGATTGCGGCGGACGAGCCGGAAGCCCTCGAAAGCCGCGTCAGTCGCCGAAAAGGCCATGGTGTCGTTCCTTCTGCGGGATGGTCGGATTACAGGACGGGTTCGGCCGCCGGCGCCGCGGGTTCCGCGGGCGTCGCGCTCTCGTCCAGCTGGCGGCAGGCCGAGGCGAAGGGCGCGATCATCAGCGTCATCAGCGCTCCGTAGATCATTGAGCCGATGATTCCAGCCACGATCGCCCAATACCAGTTCGCCGCCACCCAGGCGCTCATCTCGGCGAACGGATTGGCGTCGGACGGCATGGCCTCCAGCGCGGGCGCCATGGTCGCGACCACGCCCCCGACCGTGACGGCCAGGATCAGGGCGATGATCATGTAGAGTCCCATGATCATCAGCCAGATCAGCAGGTTCATCCCGAACAGCGCCCATCCCTTGCCGGCCGCCAGCTTCCAGCCCTGGACGAAGGCGAAGTCCCGGTAGAGGACGCTGGCCGGAGCGATCAGGCTGACGCGGGCCATCGCCCAGAGCACCGCCACGATGATCGCGAGCACCAGCACGACGGCGGTCCAGATTCCGGCGCCCGTATCGGCGGCGGCGACGCCGAAGCCTATGCCGGCGCCCAGCAGAACCGCCACGATGATGGCGGCGTACAGGCCCACGCCGATGGCCAGGCCGACCACGGCGACGCGCAGTTCGTCCATGCCCAGCCGGAGGGAGAAGAAGCTCCGTTCCCGCGGCCGCAGCACGGCGCGGAAGATGGCGGTGTAGATCACCGCCATGACCACCAGCTGGACGATGTTCGACAGCATGGACGCGAGCTGGAACTGCATCATCTGCCCGAACATCGCCTCCGAAAAGGCCTCGTCCATGGCGGCCGCGGAGTCCGCGTCCGGCATGCTGGCGAACATCTCGCCCATCGCCGGCAGGATCAGGGCCATGGCGCCGAAGGTCGGGGCCAGCATCAGCAGACCCCAGACGAACACCGTCAACGGCCGGCTGCCCAACAGCCGGAAGCCCTCGCCGATCGACGTGCCTATGGAAAATCGTTTCATGCGCCCCTCCTCTTCCCCGGCCGGACGCTAGCCCGGATCGCGCGGCGCCGCTAGAAGCCGGCCATGACTTCCTCCCCCTCCCCCGTCCATGTCATCGGCGGCGGCCTCGCCGGCTCCGAGGCGGCCTGGCAGATCGCCAACGCCGGCGTCCCCGTCATCCTGCACGAGATGCGCGGCGTCCCCGGCGTCAAGACCGACGCCCACCACACCGACGGCCTGGCCGAGCTGGTCTGCTCCAACTCGTTCCGCTCGGACGACTGGGAATACAACGCCGTCGGCCTGCTGCACGCCGAGATGCGGGCGCTGGACTCCGTCATCATGGCCTGCGGCGACGCCAATATGGTGCCCGCTGGCGGGGCCCTGGCGGTGGACCGCGACGGCTTCTCGCAGGCGGTCACGGCGAAGCTGGAGGCCCATCCGCTGGTCACCATCGTGCGCGAGGAGATCGCCGGCCTGCCGCCGGAGGACTGGGACAATGTCATCGTCGCCACCGGGCCGCTGACCTCGCCCGCCCTCGCCGACGCCATCCTGAAGACCACGGGCGAGGAGAGCCTCAGCTTCTTCGACGCCATCGCGCCGATCGTCCACGCCGATTCGATCGACTTCGACATCGCCTGGCGGCAGTCGCGTTACGACAAGGCGGGACCGGGCGGGGACGCCGCCGCCTACGTCAACTGCCCGATGAACCGCGAGCAGTACGAGGCCTTCATCGACGCCCTGCTGGCCGGACCCAAGGCCGAGTTCAAGGACTGGGAGAACGTCCCCTCTTTCGACGGCTGCCTGCCCATCGAGGTGATGGCCGAGCGCGGCCGCGAGACACTGCGCCACGGCCCCATGAAGCCGGTCGGCCTGACCAACCCGCGCGACCCCACGGTCAAGGCCCACGCCATCGTCCAGCTGCGGCAGGACAATGCGCTGGGGACGCT
>JBGTSL010000218.1:0-4021 GCA_041940325.1 Brevundimonas sp. | reverse complement strand
AAGGAGCCGTCCGAGAACACGGCGGCGTTGAGCGTCGCGTGCTTGTTGTCGCGGTTGGAGATCACCGAGCCGAGATACTTCTTCACCAGCTCCGGATGGGTCTGCACCGCCTCGGAGATCGAGCAGAAGATGACGCCGGCCTTCTCGAGCTCCTTCTTGAAGGTGGTGACCACGCTGACGCTGTCGAACACCGCGTCCACGGCGTAGCGCGGCGCGCCCTCGACCCCGGCCAGCACCGCCTGCTCCTTCAGCGGGATGCCCAGCTTCTCGTAGACGGCCAGCAGCTCCGGATCGACCTCGTCGAGGCTCTTGGGCCCCTCCTTCTTCTTCGGCGCGGCGTAGTAGAACAGGTCCTGGTAATGGACCGGCTCGTACTTCACCGAGGCCCAGGTCGGCTCCTCCATCGCCTGCCAGCGCTCATAGGCGGCCAGACGCCATTCCAGCATCCATTCCGGCTCGCCCTTCTTCTCGCTGATGAAGCGGACGATGTCGGCGTTCAGCCCGCGCGGGGCGTATTCGGTGTCGATATCGCTGGTGAAGCCGTGCTCATATTTCTCGAGGGCGGCGACCGCGTCGATGGTTTCCTTGACCGCGGCCATCAGGCGACTTCCTTCGCGCGCGAAGCCGCCCGCTCGCGGTGTTTGGCGTAGGCGCCGAGCCAAGCCTCGGCGAACCGGCTCCAGTCTTCCTCGACTGTGCCCCAGCCGCCCGAGACGCGGATGCCGCCGGTGGCCATATCGACCCGGCCCGTGGCCAGGATGGCTCGCGACGGCTTGGTCTTGCCCGACGAGCAGGCGCTGCCCGCCGAGACCATCAGACCCATCAGGTCGAGGGTGATCAGCTGCTGCGGGCTCTCCCAGTCGGGCACGGCCATGAACAGGGTGTTGGGCAGGCGTTCGGCGCCCTCGCCGATGATGGTCGCCCCGGCCGCCTTGACCTTCGCCTCGGCGGCGTCGCGCCAGGCGGCGTGGGCCTGCGCCTTCGCGAGGTCCCGCGCGGCGCAGACCGCGCTCTCGCCAAAGCCCGTGATGCCCGGCACATTCTCGGTGCCGGCGCGCAGCCCGCGCTCCTGGCCGGCGCCGTGGACGATGCGCACCGCCTCGCGCCCCTCGCCCATGACCAGCGCCCCGACGCCCTGCGGCCCGCCCAGCTTGTGCGCCGACAAGGTCAGGCTGTCGGCCTTCAGGGTGCGGATATCGACCGGAATCTTGCCGGCCGACTGGATGGCGTCGACATGCAGCCAGCCGCCCGCCGACCGCACCAGCCGCGCCGCCTCGGCGATCGGCTGGATCACGCCGCTCTCGTTGTTGGCGTGATGGATGGCCACGACAGCCTTGCCCGGCTGGCCGAGCAGCTGGCGCAGCTTGTTCAGATCGACCACGCCGCGCGCGTCGACCGGCAGCATCTTGACCGGCTTGCCCGAGGCGATCGCCGCCTCGGCCACGCACGGATGCTCGGTCGCCCCGACGATCAGCCGCTCGCAGCCCGCCGCCAGGGCGCTCAGGATCGCCTGCGCATTGGACTCCGTGCCGCCGGACGAGAACACCACCGCCGTCGGATCGGCCCCGACCAGCTCGGCCACCTGCGCCCGCGCCGTCTCGACCCGCGCCCGCGCCCGCCGTCCGGCCGCATGCACCGCCGACGGATTGCCGTTGTCGGCCAGCGCCTGCGCCATCACGGCCTGCACTTCGGGACGGACGAGGCCCGACGCATTGTAATCGAGATACACAGGACTCACGCCGCCACTCCCACGCCCGCGTCCGGATCGCGCCGCCGCCGCCCCGTGCGGTTCATCACCACGTCTTCCAGCGACACCCCCGCCAGATAGCGGTGAATCTCGTCGCCGAGGTCTTCCCAGAGGTTATGGGTGATGCAGCGCTCGCCGGCCATCATGCAGCCCTTGGGCGACGAATGGCCGATGCAGCGGGTCGCCCGGATCGGCTCGTCGACGGCCAGAACGATCTCGGCCACCACCGTCTCGTGGGCGCCCTTGGCCAGCCGGTATCCGCCGCCCGGCCCGCGCACGCTCTGCACCAGCCCGCTCTTGCGCAGGCGGGCGAACAGCTGTTCCAGATAGCTCAACGAAATCTCCTGACGCGCCGCGATCTCGGCCAGGGACACGGCGCGCTGCGCCCCGTCCGTCCGGCCGTTCCTGGCCAGATCGGCCATCGCCATCACCGCGTAGCGCCCCTTGGTCGACAGTCGCATTGCGCACCCTCAAAATTTGCGCGCTTTTCGAGGGTCCTGTGCTAGAACCCGCGCCTTCGCAAAGGCGTCGGCACGCAGGGCGGACTTAGAAAGTCCTACCAGCGCGGTCAAGTATTACGCAGCTGCGAAACGATGTTTGAACACGGGAATTCGCGCCGCCCATGCCTGAAGTCATTCTGCCCGGGGCCTCCGGCCGCATCGAAGGCCGTTATTCGCCGGGCAAGCGCCCGAACGCCCCGATCGCCCTGATCCTGCACCCCCACCCCAAGGCGGGCGGGCATATGAACAACCCGGTCGCGGTCACCCTCTACCAGCTGTTCGTCAAGCGCGGCTTCGCCACCCTGCGCTACAACAGCCGCGGCGTCGGCAAGTCCCAGGGCGAATTCGATTCGGGCATCGGCGAGCTGGCCGACGCGGCCACCGCCCTCGACTGGCTGCAGGCCCAGAACCCCGGCGCCACCCAGACCTGGGTCGCCGGCTACCAGTTCGGCGCCTACATCGGCATGCAGCTGCTGATGCGCCGGCCCGAGACCGACGGCTTCATCTCGGTGTCGCCGCCGTCGAACATGTACGACTTCAGCTTCCTCGCCCCCTGCCCCGCCTCGGGCCTGTTCCTGCACGGCACCGCCGACACCGTCGTGCCGCCGGTCGAGGTCGAGCGCGTCGTCAACAAGCTGCGCACCCAGAAGGGCATCGTCATCGACTACGAGCTGGAAGAAGGCGCCACCCACTTCTGGCAGGACCACATCGACGCCGTCGAACGCCGCGTCGGCGCCTATCTGGACAAGCGACTGGAAGAGAAGCCGGCCTGAGCCTCTGCCGCTAGCGGAATTCCTCCTCACACGGCGGGTAGTCGGCGAAAGACTGTTCGTACTCCGCCAGGGTCCATGGGAAGCCGATCGCCCTGCGACGCGCGTCGATGTTCGCCGGGTCCTCGATGTTGTCCCAGTCGATCACATACTTCCCCGCCGTGCACGTCACCTGGGTCCCGTAACGTTGAAGCCGCCCTTCGCTGATGGCGAGCCGGTCGTACATAAGCCCGTAATCCTGGCCATCGATCTTGCCGGCCATTGCGAGCGGCTCCAGCACCGGCACAAAACGCCGCCACTGCTCCAGGTCGGAATGCTGGATGATCAGGAAGGCGGCGCCTGAAGCCCGCTCGCCATATTCGTCCGGCATGAACCAACCCGACTCCGGCACAAGCGGCAGGAGCTCCGCCAGCAGGCGCTCGTCCAGAGCCGCAACTACGGCTTTCATTGCGCTCCGGGCCGCCGCCCTCTCGCCTTCGGGAAGGCCGCTCAGATCGACCCTGATCGCGGCCTGACGGCCGGCCTGATCGAGCTGCCCCATCCGCTCCAGCCGCTCCCGCACGTCGGCCGGCGGCGGCAGGGCCGCCTGCCGCGCTTCCTCAGCGGCAATGGCTTCCGCCACCGGCGCGATCACCGCCCGGGCCTCGGCGCTCAGAGGCGTCGGATCCTGCATCATCAGGACGGCGGCAAGCAGCAGTGCGATCATGGCGGGCCTCCCTCAGCCGCCTACAACAACCGCGGATTGCGGCGACTTGGCGACCCTGTGTGGCTCCGCCGGATTACACCGCCCTCCCCGCATCGCCCCGCGTCCGCCACAGCGACCAGACCACGCCCGCGGTCAGGATCAGCGCCGTGATCGCCAGCGACCATTCCGCCGGGAATTTCGTCCAGCCGAACAGGTCGGCCACAAACACCTTGCCGCCGATGAAGATCAGCAGCACCGCCAGCGCCTGCTTCAGATAGGCGAAGCGGTGGATCACCGCCGCCAGCGCGAAATACAGGGC
>JBGTSL010000217.1:0-4024 GCA_041940325.1 Brevundimonas sp. | reverse complement strand
CTTCTCGCCGCCGCCGAGGCGGGCCCCGGCGCGGCGGGCTTCGAGCTGTTCGAGGATGTCTTGCATGGGGCGTCTCCTTGAGCGCGAGGCTTAAGGAGGGCCGGAGGCGGAGGCAAGCGCCCCCGCCCGTTCTAGCCGGCGAACCCCTGCCCCAGAGGTTCGCCGGCGGTCATGGCCGCGAGGCGCTGGAGTTCGGCGACGTGGGCGGCGAAGGCCTTGCGGCCGGGGCCGGTGAGGCTGAGCCAGGTGCGCTGGCGGCCGTCGAAGGGGGCCTTCGCCAGTTTGACGTAGCCGGCCTCCTCCAGCTGTTTCAGGTGTTTGGACAGGACCGAATCCGAGACGCCGATGCGGTCGCGGACCAGGGCGAACTCGGCCTCGTCGATGCCTGACAGGATGGCGCAGATCTGCAGCCGGCCCGGGGCGTGGATGACGGGGTCGAAGACCGGGACGGCGCTCATCGCGGGGCCCCGGCCAGTTCCTTGCGCCAGACCCGCAGCCACAGGCGGCTGCCGGCGATGGCGGCGACGAAGCCGATCCCGCCGGAGACGAGGAACAGCCAGTCCGGGCCGTCGCCCCGGCCGTACAGCGACAGGCCGATCAGGGCGACGAACACCGCGCCGAGGGCGAAGGCGACCCAGCGGGCGCGCTTCGGCGAATAGCCGCTGACCCACCAGCCGTAGGTCTTGCGCCAGCTGCTGATCATGAGGGCCAGGCCCGCGAGGGCGATCGGCAGGACGATGACCGACCATGGCTGCGGCAGGCCCGGCCCGGCCACAAGCAGGGCGCAGACACCGCCGTAGATCAGGTCGTAGCCGAGGGGATAGTCGGCGGGGGGCGCGACGCCGGCGCGGGCGTCGCGAATGGCGGCCAGGGCTTCGTGCGGGTCGGGGTCTTGCGTCATGGCGAACTCTCACTTTCCAACATGGAAAGAGTAGGCATCACTTTCCATGACGGCAAGTGATTATTTTCCAGATTGGAAAGTTAATTCTCCAGCGCCCGGAACCACCGCTCCAGCAGCACCGCCTCGGCGCGGCGGGCGGCGGTGCGTTCGGCGGCCTCGGCGTCGACGCCCCACTGGCGTTCCTGGAAGGCTTCGTCGAGACGGCTGAGCTCGAAGGCGGCCTCGCCCGACAGGGCCCCGCGCTGCAGGGCGAAGGCCAGAACGGCGGAGCCCAGCAGGGGCGTGGCCATGGCCAGGCCGGTCAGGGCGAAGTCGTCGAGGCGCAGGGCCAGCTCGCGCGCGCGGGCGACGGCGGCGGGGTCCTGCTGGCGGTGGATGATGCCCTCGACCGGTTCCAGCACCACGCCCAGCTCCAGCGCAGCCCAGTCGCGCCACGGCGTCCACTCGCGGGCCTGTTCGACGGCCAGGGCGGTCGGGTGGTCGGCGAGGTAGCAGACCAGGTCGGTGCCGGCGAAGGCGGCGATCTCGTCGGCCACGGCCTCGCGCACCTGGCTGACGCGATCGATGGCGGTCGAGGCCAGGCGTGTGGCGGGCATGGTCGCCGGCTCGATGAACTCGCCCTGGGCGGCCCATTCGTCGGCGACCAGCCGGGCGGCGGCCTTGGCCGGCAGGGTCAGGGGCGCATGGGCCGGGGTCCTGGGCGTGCGGCCGTCGAGGGTCACCGACCAACCGCCCTCGCCTTCCGCGACATCGACGGCCTTCCAGAAGCGTTTCAGCCGCTCCTCGGACTCGCGGAAGCCCTTGCGGGCGGCGACATTGGGGTCGAGGGGCGGGATGTGGCTCATGGCGGGGATATAGCGCGGCCCGAGGCGGTTCACAGCCCCGGCCGGCGGAACGGACCGCTTGCGGCGGCGCTTGTGACGGGCATGAGCGAGGATCGCGACGAACGCAACGAACTGGCCGAGGACCGCACCGATCTGGCCGAGGACCGCACCGCCCTGGCCAACGAGCGGACCTTCGCCGGCTGGGCGCGGACGGCGATGGCGGCGATCGGCATCGGCCTCGCCTTCAACGCCCTGTTCAACGCCATGGAGCCGGCCTGGGCGCCGAAAGCCATCGCCTCGGTCTTCATCCTGCTGGCCATCTTCCTGATCTATATGGCTGAGCGTCGGGCCTGCGCGATCTCGGCGCGGCTCGACACCCATTCGGTCAAGGACATGTCGCTGATGAACATCCGCCTGATCGCCATCGCTATCGGCATCGGGGCGGCCTGTCTGATCGCGGGGATCTGGCTGCTGGTCTGAGCGTCAGGCGACGCGGGTCAGGTTGGCGAAGCCGTCCAGCACCACCGTCAGTTCGGAAAAGGTTTCGGCCACATGGCGGGCGCCGGCGGCGCGCTGCTCCTCGACGGTGTGGAAGCCCCAGGCGACGCCCAGCGGCAGGACGCCCGCATTGATGGCCATCGTGACGTCGTGGGCGGTGTCGCCGATCATCACCGTGCGTGACGGATCGCTGTCGCAGGCGGCCATGGCGGCGTGCAGCATGGCCGGGTCGGGCTTGCCCGGGCCGTCCTCGGCGCAGTGCGACGACAGGAACAGGTCGGCCCAGCCCTCGCGGGCCAGGTTTCGCGCCACGCCCCGGCGGTTCTGGCCCGTCGCCAGCGCCAGGCGCCAGCCGTCGCGGTGAAGACGGCGCAGGGTGCTCATCGCCTCGGGATAGAGCGGCTCCTCGTGGCCTTCGGCGTACATGCGGTTGAAGCTGGCCCGGAAGCCGGCGATGAACCGGGCCAGGGTCGGCGCGTCGAGACCGGGTTCCAGCACCGCCATCGCCTCTTCCAGTCTCAGGCCGACGGTCATCCGGACACGGTCGTACTCCGGCTCGGGCAGGCCGATGTCGCGCGCCGCCTCGCAGGCGGCGCGGTGGATCGAGGCGCGGCTGTCCACCAGGGTGCCGTCGATGTCGAAGACCGCGAGGGGCCTCATCGCTGCCGCCTCACGCCCTCGAACGGGTCGCTCTCGTCGCCCTCGGCCTCTTCGAAACCGAAATGGGCGAAGCCGGCCTTCATCTCGGGACTGAGCGGCGCCTCGACGATCAGCCTGCCGCCGGACGGGTGGTCCAGCTCGATGCGGCGGGCGTGCAGCTGGAGCTTGAGATTGCCCGACAGTTCCTTCGATTTCTCGTCGCCGTATTTGGGGTCGCCGAGGATCGGGTGGCCTATGGCGGCCATGTGGGCGCGCAGCTGGTGGGTCCGGCCGGTGAAGGGGCGCAGGGCCATCCAGGCGGCGCGGTGGGCCGCCCGGCTGATGGTGGCGAAGGCGGTCTCGGCCGGTTCGGCGCGCGGGTCCTTGCGTTCGGCGGGACGCATCATCTCGAAGTCGGCGATGCCGGTCTTCTTCAGCGGCAGGTCGATCTGGCCCGCGGCGGGCTTGGGGTTGCCGATGACGATGGCCCAGTAGGTCTTCCTGGCCTGCCGCCGGGCGAAGGCGCCGGCCAGCCGCTTGGCCGCCTCGGGGCCCTTGCCGAGCAGGAGGACGCCGGAGGTGTCGCGGTCGAGGCGGTGGACCAGACGCGGGCGCTCCATCCCCTCCCCCCAGGCCGACAGCAGCCGGTCGACGTGGCGGCTGGTCTTGGTGCCGCCCTGGACGGCGAGGCCATGCGGCTTGTTGAGGGCGATGACCATGTCGTCCTCGTAAAGGACGAGGGATTTGGCGAATTTGATATCCTGCGCCGACAGGGTGTGAGCGTCGCCGGCCTGACGCGAGGTGTCGTCGGGGATCGGCGGCACGCGCACGGCGGCGCCGGCGGTCAGGCGGCCCTCGGGCTTGATGCGGGCGCCGTCGACGCGGATCTGGCCGCTGCGGGCCATCTTCTGGACCTGGATGTTGGACAGGTGGGGCCAACGCCTGCGGAACCAGCGGTCCAGCCGGATGCCGTCCTCGGCCTCGGCGACGTAGATCGTCTGGACCTCGCGCTTCGGGGCGTCGGGCTTGTCGGCGGTCTCGTCAGTCAAAGGGCGGCTCCGAAGGCGCGACGGGCGACCATCAGGCCGACGAACAGGGCGGCGATCGACAGGACCACCGAGAGGGCGACATAGCCCCCGGCCATGGCGAATTGGCGGCGCTC
>JBGTSL010000216.1:0-4025 GCA_041940325.1 Brevundimonas sp. | reverse complement strand
CTTCAGGCCGTGCACGATATCGGCGGCGAACAGCAGCGGAATGCCCAGCCGGCTTTCCTTCACCGCCAGCTCCTGCACGAACCGCGTCGTCGCCGCCCCGACGCCGTTGAACAGCGCCCCCATCCGGCCGGCGCGGATCTCCGCCGCCGTCTGCTCCTGGTTGGAGTCCAGCGTGTCGCCGGGGTTGACCCCCTCCGGGCGCCAGCGGAACGGGTCGTTCTGCAGCGTCAGCTGGCCCGCCTTCTCCTCAATCGTCATGCGCGCGATCAGGGCGTTGACGCGCTCCAGGTTGGCCGCCGCCTGCGCCGCCGCGATCCGCGGCGCCATCATCAGCCCGGCCGCCAGCGCGCCCCCGGCCAGAAGGCTGCGGCGGGTCGGGGCGGAGAGGGGCAGATGGCGCATGTAACCGGTTCCAGCTATTGAACGGTGCAGGACTAAACGGCGCGCCGCCCCGCGCCTACCCTCCATCGATCACAAGGCGTTGCGTCGGATCAGCGCTGTCGCCGCAGCCAGTCGATCACCGCCGCGCGTTCGGCGGCGCTCCCGCCCTGGTGCGGCATGTCCGTGCCCGGGACATAGGCCTCCGGATCGGCCAGATAGCGCTCCAGCGCAGCCTCGTCCCAGACCAGGCCCCGGCGTCCCGCCGCCTCCATGGCTTCGGAATAGGCGAAGCCCGCGACGGAGCCTGCCCGGCGGCCGAATACGCCCTTCAGGCTCGGAGCCGGGCTGCGGGAATCCTGCGCCTGCAGCGAATGGCAGGCGGCGCAGCGCTGGAAGGCGCGCACGCCGGGGTCCTGCGCCGCCTGGGGGGGCGGCGACGCCAGGGCCAGGACCAACAGCCACATCACGTCTCAGTCGCCGTAGCGGATGACGACCAGCCGGTCCGTGCCCGACTCCGCGCCCCAGACCTCGCCCGGCCGTCCCAGCATCTGGCGCACGTTCGCGCCGGGCCGGTCGCTCGGGAAGCTCTCGAAGGTCTCCGTCGCCGGGTCGAAGCGGACGATGGCGTTGGCGGCGAAGTCGGTCAGCCAGACCTTGTCGGTCTCGTCGACATAGACGGAGTAGGTCTTCGGGGCCTCGCCCGGCAGCTTCCAGGTGCGCCAGCTGCCGTCGCGGGGGTCGTGGACGCTGACGTTGCCGCTGTTCCATTCGCTGACCCAGATGCGGCCCTGGCTGTCGGACCAGACCCGGCGCGCGCCCTGGTTCGGGGTCGGCGGCTCCACGATCGTCGCCTCGCCGGTGTCGAGATCGACCTTCGCGATGTGGCTGCCGGCCAGGGAGGCGTACCAGACGTCCCCCGACGGCGTGGTGGTGATGCCGTACGGTCCGCGCCCGCGCGGCGCGGCCCAGACCTTCATGTCGTCCGTGGCCGGGTCGAGCCGGCCGTAGAAACCCGTCTGGCCGGTGAACCAGACCCGTCCGCGGTGGTCGAAGGCGGCCGTGTTCATATTGATCGGCCCGGTCTCCTCCGGAAGCGGCCAGACCCGGACCTCACGCGTCTCGCGGTCGACCCGGACGATGGCGTTCTGGCCGCCGTCGGTGATCCAGGCGTCGCCGTCGGGGCCGACGATGACCCCGTGCGGGGCCGAGCCCTCGCCCAGCGGCACGATCACGGTTTCCCCCGTTTCCGGGTTCAGGATGCCATGACCGCCGCCGCGCTGGACCGTCCACCACACCTCCTTGCCGTCGGCGGTGACGGCGACGTCGTGGGCGCGGCCGCCGGGCGGCACGTCGTAATACCGGACCTCCTGCGCCGAAGCGGGCAGGGACAGGGTGCAGGCCGCCAGCGGGGCGGCGAGGGCGATCCAGAAGCGGCTCATGGCGAAACCTCCCAATTTCGGTGGTCCACCATACCGCATTGTCGTCGCATGAAATGCGACCGAAGCGCGCGACCTAGCCCTCGACCTCGGTCTCCGGCCGGTCGTGGCCGTCGGCCCGTTCGGTGATCCAGCGGCCCGAGGCGTCGGCGTACTCGATCAGGGTGTTCTCGTCGGGCACCTTCTGTTCGCGAGCCGCCGCCGCCGCCGCCGCCCGCGCCGAGTCGTGATCCGGATAGGTCTCCGAATAGGTGTCGCCCAGTTGGTAGGCCCAGCCCCCGTCGTGTTCGACGATGCGATAGGTGATCTGGACCATGGATGGTTCTCCGGGGGGGGCGGAATACCGGGCGCCGACAGGGGGCGAACGCGGAGCAGGCTGAGCAGTTGCAGCCTTTCCGAACCTCCCCGGCCGCCTTACGAAAGTTTCACCCGCCGGCCCGCATCCGTACGCCGTCCCCGTCGCCTCTTGTCGTCAGAAGGCCGAAGCATCACGCTCCGGTTCGAGAAAGAGGGGATACCCACATGGATATGACGCCCATTCTGATCGTCGCCATCGTCTTCAGCGCGATCACCGCCATCATCTTCGGCCCGAGCTATCTGAAATCGCGCGAGAAGCGCGAAGTTCAGCAGACGGTCCGCCACGCCATCGACAAGGGCCAGGACCTGCCGCCCGAGCTGATCGACGCCATGACCAAGGATGTCGCGAGCAAGCTGCCCTCGCGGACCCGCGACCTGCGCCGCGGCGTGATCTGGCTGGCGGTCGGCATCGGCTTCGCCGCCTTCAGCTACCTGAGCAATCTCGGCTGGAGCGATCACGACATGCAGGAGGCGACCAGCGCCATGTTCGGTCTCGCCGCCATCCCGGCGACCATCGGCCTGGCCTTCATCGTTCTCAGCTTCTTCAACCCGAACAAGGAGTAGGGTCGGGACGACAGGGGGACATCGCATGACCCAGGCCCTGGTTGACCGGCACGACGTCGAGCTCGCCGCCCTCGCGGCGGCGGGCGGACGGCGGGAGTTCGGAGAGCTTGTGCGCCGCCACGGTTCGGCGGTGCGCGCCCTTCTCCGGCGCATGGGGGCCCAGCCCTCGCTCGCGGACGACATCGCCCAGGACGCCTTCATCCAGGCGTTCCAGCGGTGCGGCGAATTTCGCGGGGAGGGGACGTTCGCGGCCTGGGTCAAGCGGATCGCGGCGCGGCTCTACATCAAGCGGGTCGCCAAGGAGGCCCGTTACGTCGCTGAAGTCGAACAGGAGGATATCGCGCCCGCCGCCGATCAGGCGGGCCTGATGGATCTCGATGAAGCCCTCAAGGCGCTCAGCGAACCCGAACGTCTCTGCGTTTCCCTTTGTCACGGAGCGGGCATGGCGCATCCCGAGATCGCCTCCGCCCTGAATTTGCCACTCGGCACGGTGAAGTCTCATGTCAAACGTGGTCTGGATAAACTCCGCGCGCGGCTCCAGCCGGAACCCGCGCAGCCCTTGGGGAGAACGCAGCATGTCGGCTGACGAGTTCGATCCCTTCGTCGAGCGTCTGTTCGCGCGGACGCCGACCATGCCCGACGCCCCCCTGTTCACCGCCCGGGTCGAGCAGCGTCTGCAGAAGGGCTCGCGCATCCGCTTCGTCGCCCTCTCGCTGGCGGGCCTGGTCGGCGGCGCGGTCGCCGTGCGCGAGACCATGGCCGTCGACATCGATCTCGGCGCCCGCGAGGGCGTGGTCGCCGGCGACGCCCTGGGGCAGGGCATCCAGTCCGCCTCGCTGAACGTGCAGGGCACGGTCCAGTCGGCGCTGGAGCAGGCCGGCCTCGCCAATCTGGAGCTCGGCTCCATGGGCGGCATGCAGCTGTTCTGGATCGCCGCCGCCGCCCTGATCGCCGTCGCGGCGGCGGGGGTGATGAAGCTGTCCCAGGAAGTCTGACCCCCGGCCGTCGTCCCCGCCGGGGATGACGGGCCCGGCGCGGACCCTTATCTACGTCTCCGAACAGGAGGCCCGACCATGTCCAGCCACAAGCAGGAAGCCGTCCGCCGCATCGCCGCGCCCGACATCCAGGCGCGCAAGGGCGGCGAGCCTCTGGTCTGCCTGACCGCCTACGACGCCCCCACAGCCGCCCTGCTGGACGACCACTGCGACCTGCTGCTGGTCGGGGACAGCGTCGGCATGGTCGTGCACGGCATGCCCAACACCGTGGGCGTCACCCTCGAGATGATGA
>JBGTSL010000215.1:0-4045 GCA_041940325.1 Brevundimonas sp. | reverse complement strand
CTTGTGCATATCGATGAAGATCTCGCCCAACTCGCCGTCATCGTATTCGCCGGTGTGGATGTAGACCTTGTGCCCGCCGACGGCGGCTTTCTGGATATAGCCCTTTCGCCGGTCGGGCAGCTTGCGGCGGGTGCGATCACGCTCGACGACCTTCTCGACCACTCGCTCCACGGCCCGGGTCTCCGGTTCACGACGGCGTTCACGTGGCGGCTCCGCTTCCGGCAGGTCGAGCCAGCGGCCCGCCGGGGCCGGTCGGCGCTTCAGCCGCACGGCGCGTCTTCCGGCCCGCGCCGCGTCGCCGAGAACCCGGACCGCTTGACCCGGGGAGGTGCGCCAGTCCAGTTCGAGCGGGGCGGCGTCAGGCGCGAGGCTGTGGACTTCCAGCACACGGCGCAGCGCAGCCTCGAAACCGGCCGGGTCGGCGAGGAGCGGGCGCAGGGCCTCCGGCGACTCGGGCCAGGTCGCCAGGTCGCCGTGGCCGAAAACCCAAGTCTCGGCTTCGGCTACCGCCTCTTGCGTAAAACCCAGATGGATCAGCAGCGGCTCTTCGCTGTCATCCTCGACGCCCAGCACATCCCGCAGAAACCCGGCGTCGAGGACCGGCGCCCGAAAGGCGTCTTCCAGCCGGTCTACCCGGGACAGAGCCGTCTCGACCGCTTCGAGCTCAAGATCGGTAAGACCGCGGGCGCGCAGGGCGGCATGGTCGATGCCGGGCGCCCCGGCCAGCGTGCGCCGGCCGAGCAGATGGCGTTCGGCGGACTCGACGTCTCCGCCCGCGCCCGCGATGGCCGCGGCGAGGGCTGGCCGCAACCGCCTTTCGGCCTCGCCGTCGCGGCTCTCGAACAGGTCGACCGGCGTCAGCGGCGTGAGTCCGAGGCGCAGGCGGGCGTCGGCGTCGTCAACGAACAGGCTGCAGCGGCCTACGCCCGCTACGAGAGCTGCGACGTCTTCGGCGAGCGCGTCGATGTCGGTTAGTTCCCCGGCCAGCGCCAGGTCCGCCAGGCCGCCGAGCCCGAACGTCACCGGGGGGTCGCCGAAAGCATCGGACCAAAGGGTCACAAGGGTGGACAGCGCCATGCCGAACTGGTCGCCGGCGATCGCGTGCAGGGCGGGCAGCGAGATCATCAGGGCGGCCCCCCCGGCCCCTTCGACAAGGGCCCCGGCCGCCTCGGCGTCGAAGGTCAGGATCAGATCGCCGTCCAGCGCCGCTTCGGCTGCGAGCAGGGAGACCGGAGCGCCCGAAGCGACCAGGCCGCGGTCGGCGACGGCGACCATGGCGGGGAAGGCCGGGGCTGGGCGCGGGTTGGCTTCGAACGGCTCGCCCGCTATGGCGCGGACAATGTCGGCGTCCGTGGCTCCGGCGCGTCGGGCGGCCAGGGCGGCGCGCGCCAGGGCCGGGTTGCGCGACGGATCGGTGCAATCCCCGGCCGGTCCCTCGCAGCGGCTGACCGCGTCCGTGACCGCCCGGAGTGACGCCGCTGCGGCCTCGACGGCGTTGGAGGCCAGCCGGTCGGCGCGGCGGCGCGCCATCTCGGCGTCCAGGCGCTTGCCACCCGTCGGGTCGGATAGGTCCAGCCATCCGGGCGAGACCGGGTCGGGCGTGGCCGGACTGGCCACGCCCAGCAACAGGGCCGCCGCCAGCTCGTCGGCGGCCGTGTCCCTGAGCCCCAGTCGGCGGGCGAAACCGGCCGCCGACCCGAACAGGGGATCATCGCTGCTTTCCAGAAGGCCTTCCGTCTCCGCCCATTCCAGCCAGGCCTCGACCTGGACATCAGGCCAGCCATCGGGCGCATGCGTCACGGTGATTCGGTCGGTGCGTTCGATCTCGCGCCGCGAGCGGCGAGCGAGGGCGTCTGACAGGGCGAAGCGGAACGGCGGGCGCATGCGGCGGTCTCGACTGGGCTGCGCCAATGCTAAACCTCCTCCGCCCATTAGCAATAAATCTGGCGTATGGGAGTGAGGTTACCCCCAAGATGTTGAGCTGGGCCCTGTGCGCGCCGTGCTGGACGGACGGGCTTGGGGTTTCTATGATTGCGCGCTGTCGCCAACCCTCCCCGGGCGACCTGAACGAGTGGATTTCCGACGTGCTAGGCAAGATCTTCGGCTGGACCAGCGGCGCGACCCTCGGCACGCTGTTCACCATCGCCAAACGGGGCACACTGGTCGGTACGGATGCGTTCGGCAACCGGTACTACCAGTCCCGGGATACGTCGAGCTACGACGGCCGTCGTCGGCGCTGGGTGGTCTACAACGGCTACGCAGACGCCTCGAAGGTGCCGCCGGACTGGCACGGCTGGCTGCATTACACCTTCGACGAGCCGCCGACCGAGCAGCCGTTGCCGCGGCGCGCCTGGGAGAAGGATCACCTGCCCAATCTGACCGGGACGCCGATGGCATGGCGGCCGCAGGGCTCGCTGGCGGCTGAGGGCCGTCGTCCCGCCGCGACCGGCGACTACGAAGCCTGGCGCCCGGAATGAGCCGCAGGGGGGCGATCCACGTGGGCGTGACCGCGCTGGCCCTGCTGGCGTCGGGGGCCGTCGTCGCGTCGACGCTCAAGGATGCGCCGCAGGAAGCGCAGCCGGCGCCAAACCCGACGGCCGATCTGAACCGGCAGCCGATCCCGACCCAGCTTCCAACCCCTCCCGCGCCGGAACGGCCCGTGCCGCAGGAGCCGGCGCCGGAAGCCGAACCGGCGCCCGCGAGGCCGGTCGCTATTACTCCGCCGGCCCCTGTCATCGTGGTGGCCGAGGAACCGGCGGAAGAGGAAGGCGACGATGAAGCGATGGAGGAGGCGGAGGAGCCTGTTGCGGCGCCGACCGAACCCGCCCCTACGCCCGGCCGCCGCCAGCGCAAGCGTGTCGCCATTGTCGAGGCCGTCGACAAGATCACGGCCGAAAGAATGCGCTTCGAGGTCGAGGTCGGCGGGCGGCCGGTGCGCTTCCAGAAGACCCTGATCTTCACCGCGCGGGCCTGCGAGGTCTCCGCTCCGGACGAACTGGTCGAGGACTCCATCGCCTATCTGGAGGTGGATATTCAGCCCCGGGGCGTCCTGCAGCCATCGGAACCCCGCCAGATCTTTCGGGGTTGGATGTTCGCCTCGGCGCCTGCCGTTCACGGCCTGGAGCACCCGATCTACGACGCCTGGGTGGTCGGCTGCAGGGCGTAGTGGATGGCCTCCGGCCCGGCCATCGGCTCGAACAGCGAAGCCGGGTCCGGGCGCAGGGGGCGGACCGTCTTCAGCAGCCTCAGATAGGCCGCCTGCGGCATCTCCACAGCGCCGAACTGGCTGAGGTGCGCCGTCAGAAACTGGGCGTCCAGCAGCCGCCAGCCGCCGCGCTTAAGCCGGGCGACGAGATGCACCAGCGCCACCTTGGATGAGTCCCGTCCGCGGCTGAACATGCTTTCGCCGAAGAAGGCTCCTCCAAGGGTGACACCGTAGAGGCCGCCGACGAGCCGTTCACCGCGCCAGCACTCGACCGAATGGGCGTGGCCGAGGGCATGGAGCTCGGCGTAGAGCCGACGGATGGGGCCGTTGATCCAGCTGTCCTCCCGGCCTGGGGCAGGGGCGGCGCAGGCGTCCAGTACGGCGGTGAACGCTGTGTCGATCCGGACCTCGAAAGCCTCGCTGCGCACCGTGCGGGCGAGTCGGCGCGGGATGCGGAAGCCATCCAGCGGGATGACTCCGCGGTGCTCCGGCTCGACGAGGAAGACGTGTGGATCGTCCCGTGTCTCGCCCATCGGGAAGACGCCGGAGGCGTAGCATGCGAGCAGTTCGTCGGGGCCGAATCCGCCGAAGGGACCGCTGGCGCTGAAGCCGGGTTCGTCCACCGGGTCTAGGCGTCGCCCTTCTGGCGTTTGGCCCAGTTCTCGAGCCAGTGGATGTCGTAGTCGCCCGAAAGGATGTCGGGCTCCTGCAGCAGCTTCTGGAACAGGGGGATGGTGGTGTCGATACCGCCGACGACCATCTCGCCCAGCGAGCGCTTGAGGCGGGCGATGCATTCCTCGCGGTCGCGCCCGTGGACGATCAGCTTGCCGATCAGGCTGT
>JBGTSL010000214.1:0-4088 GCA_041940325.1 Brevundimonas sp. | reverse complement strand
GCCCTCCATCAGGCAGCCGTCGCCGGCGATGACCCATGTCCGGTGGTCGACCAGGTCCTCACCGTATTTCGCCGCCAGATGCCGCTCGGCCATGGCGAACCCAACGGAGTTGGCCAGCCCCTGTCCCAGCGGGCCGGTCGTGGTCTCGACGCCCGGCATATGGCCGAACTCCGGGTGCCCCGCCGTCTTCGACCCCCACTGTCGGAAGTTCGAAAGCTCTTCCTTCGTCGCGGCCTTGTAGCCGGTCAGGTGGAGCAGGGCGTAGATCAGCATCGAGCCGTGGCCGGCCGACAGAATGAAGCGGTCCCGGTCGGCCCAGTCCGGGCGGCTGGCGTCGAACTTCAGGAAGCGCGAGAACAGCACCGTCGCCACGTCGGCCATGCCCATCGGCATGCCCGGGTGGCCGCTCTTCGCCTTCTCCACGCCATCCATGGCGAGGACGCGAATGGCGTCCGCCATCTGCTTGGTCGAGGGTTTTTCGGATACGGTTCTGGCGTCGGTCACGGCGAGGACCTTTCGTCGGGAGGCGGAAAAAGGGAGGCGCGCCGCTTTACCCCGACGCGCCAGCGGGTTCTATACGGATTCTGGAGGAAGTGACCTGCATGGACGCTGCATCGGCCGCCAAGGACCGGGTTGATCGCGCTCTGGCGCTGCTCGAACGCCGCCTGCTCGACCTGAAGAGCCGCGCCGCGGGGAGCGGCCGCGCCCCCGACGACGACCTGTTCGCGCCTCAACCGTCCAGCGAAACCGACCGCGCCCGCATCCATGAACTCGAGGCTGCCGGCCGCGACGCCGCCCAGGCCCTGACCCGCGCCGCCGACGCCATCCGCGAAACCCTCAGCGACACGGAGGCCCGCTGATGGCGACGGTCACCGTCGAGATCAACGGCCGCCCCTACGCCGTGGGCTGCGCGGACGGGCAGGAGGAGCGGGTTCGCATCCTCGCCAAGCAGTTCGACGGCCATGTCCGCCAGGTGGCGGGCGAGGTCGGTCATGTCGGCGATATTCGCCTGTTCCTGATGGCCGGCCTGTTGCTGGCCGACGAACTCCACGAGGCCCGGCTGAATGGCGGCGGGCCGGCCCCTGAGGCCGCCCCCGCGACCGACGGCGTCGCCGAAGCCCTCAACGCCGTCGCCGCCCGCCTCGAAAAAATCGCCCAAGGCCTCTGACACGCGGACGCCGGAAGGCTGTCGGATTTGTCATTTGAGGAAACATATCAGTGCTTATACATCTCCTCCATGTCCTATTCGCTTCAGACGCACGGCGTCCTTCTCCGCCGCCTCATCGACCATCTCGATGGCGCGGTCGAACAGCTTTATGTCGATGTGGGTCTCGACTACCGCCCCCGCTTCACGCCGATCCTTCGGGCCCTGCTCAACCATGGCCCGGCCACCCTCCGCGCCCTCTCCGGGCGGACGGGCGTCACCCATTCCGCCGTCAGCCAGACCATCAGCCAGATGGCCGCCCGCGGCTGGGTTTCGCTTGAAGCCGGCGCGGACGCCCGTGAACGGATCGTGACGCCCACCCCCTTCGCGATGGAACGGCTTCCCCGGCTCGAACAATGCTGGGCCGCCACCGAAATCGCCTCCCGATCGCTGGACGAGGACATCGGTCAGCCCCTCAGCGACGTCCTGATCCGGGCGCTCGAGGCTCTCCAGCGTCGCCCCCTTTCCGACCGCCTTGCGGCGGCTTCCTCCCCCGTCTCCGGAGCCGATTGATGAGCCGCCTTGCCCTGACCGTATCCGCTTGCGCCCTCCTCTTCGCCGGACCGGCCCCGGCCCTGGCTCAGCACCAGGCCCCGACCGCCGCTGTCCGGACCGCCGTCGCGCCCCTCACCGCCGACCAGCGCGCCGCCGCGGTCGCTGCGATCATTCAGGCGGTCGAGACCCGCTACGTCTTCCCCGAGCGGGTCCCCGCCATCCGTGAGCGGCTCAACGAGGGCCTGGCGTCCGGCCGCTACGACGCGTCCGACCCGTCCGCCTTCGCCGAACGGCTCTCGGAGGATCTGCGCGAGTCCAGCCAGGACGGCCACATGTATCTGCTGCATGAGCCGGCCCAGTACGCCGCCACGGTCACCTCCGACGCCGATGCCTATGACACCCCCGCTTTCATGGCCATCTGGGCCGCTGCGGCCCGGCGCAGCAACCACGGCCTCAGCGAGATGCGCATCCTGCCCGGCAATGTCCGCTACCTCAGGGTCAGCACCTTCCACTGGGTGCAGGACCGCACGGGCCAGGCCTATGACGACGCCGTGCGTTTCCTGCGCGAGGGCGACGCCGTGATCATCGATCTGCGCGGCAACGGGGGCGGCGACCACGCCGCGGTCCGCTATCTGCTCAGTCATTTCATGGAGCCGGACGAGCTCGACATGACCTTCCTCGAGGCGGGCGAGGAGCCGGTGCAGTCGCGCACCCTCGACCACGTCTCGGCCGGCCGCCTCACCGGCAAGCCTCTCTACGTCCTGACCAGCCGCCAGGTCGGCTCGGCGGCCGAGGCCTTCGCCTACAGCGTCCAGAAATTCGGACTCGGAACCCTCGTCGGCGGGACCACCGGCGGCGCGGCGAACAACAACACCTTCGTGCCGATCACCCCCGGCTTCATGCTCAGCGTGTCCTACGGTCGTCCGGTGCACCCCGTCACTGGCACGAACTGGGAGGGAACGGGCGTCGAACCCGACGTCGCGGTCGACCCGAACGCCGCGCTGGAGACGGCGACGGCGCTCGCCCTCGACGTCCTTCTCGCCCGCGCGGACGCCGATCCGGTCGATCGCGCCGGCTGGGAATGGGCCCAGGTCGCCGCCGCGGCGCGGGTCCGGCCGGTGACCCTCGCCCCCGAACGCCTGCAGGCGCTGGCGGGAACCTACGGCGGCCGGGCTATCGTGTTCGAGAACGGCGGCCTCGTGTGGCGGCGCGCCAATGGCCCGGCGGCACGGCTCGTGCCCCTGAACGAGGACGGCCTGTTCGCGCTCGAGGGCGGCGATGACCGCCTGCGCCTCCGCCTGACCGGCGACGCGCTCGAACTCGTGCGCATGGACGATCCGGCGCCTTCCCGTTTCCCGAGGGACTGAGCCGGGCGCCATTGTTCCGCCCCGGAGGAACGACTATCTTTCCTCCCGGCGGGTCATGCTGCGGCTCACGTCGAAGGCGACTAATCCTCGCGACCTTAATTCTCTCTACGGGATCTGTCCCTGTCCGGGCTCGAGGGCCTGGGCACACGGAGCCCACCTGGCTACCCAGGTCGAGAGGATTGAACAGTCCTTCACGGTCCTCGCGGCGCCGCCACCCTTTCTCCCTTTCTTGCGCTATCGCTTGCGACGCGGTCGCTCGCTGCCTGAGTGCGGGCGTCTCCTCCCCACGCAGTGGGGAGGGGGACCGCGAAGCGGTGGATGGGCGAAGCCGCGCTCTCGCTGCCCGTCCCCCGATGCGCTACCTCTCGTCCATGGCCGACAAACGAGAACTCCGGGCGATGATGCGGGGACGCCGCAAGCGGCTGGCCGGCGAACATCCGCAAGCCGCCGTCCGGGCGGCGGACCACGCAGACGACCTTCCGGGCGTGGTCGTGCACGCCCTCTATCGTCCCATCGGCTCCGAACTTGATCCGACGCCGCTGGCGCACCGCCTTGCCTATGAGGGCTATGACCTGTGCCTGCCGGTTGTGGTCGAGCTGGATGCGCCGATGATCTTCCGGCGCTGGCTGTTGGACCAGCCTCTGGAGCCCGATCTCGTCGGCGTCCCCGCGCCCCCTCCGCTGGCCGAGATCGTCACGCCGGAGCTCATCGTCACTCCCCTGTTGGCCTTCGACGCCGCCGGCGCGCGGCTGGGGCAGGGCGGCGGCTACTACGACCGGACTTTCGCGGCCCTGCCGGACGCCTTCCGCATCGGCTTCGCCTACGCCGACCAGGAAGTCGAACGCCTGCCGCTCGAACCGCACGACATCCGCCTGCATGGTGTTCTCACCGAGAGGGGCTATAGAGCCCTCCCATGAGGCAGACCCTATGAGACTGGCGTTTTTCGGCGACGTGGTGGGCAAGTCCGGCCGCGACGGCCTGTCCGACCACCTGCCCGGGTTGAAGCGCGACCTGAAGCTCGA
>JBGTSL010000213.1:0-4091 GCA_041940325.1 Brevundimonas sp. | reverse complement strand
CGCAGGGCGAGCGTCGCGGCTCGCATCCTGTTGCCGGCGCGTCCGTGCGATCGCACGGCCTGGACGAGGGCTGCCGCGGCGGGCGCGAGGCGATGCGCGGTCTCGAACCACTCCGCCGTCTGACCGTGGTCTCTGGCGAGGTGGATTTTTCGTTTGACTCCTTCGTCTCGGTCGAGATGATCCGCACCGGCAAGGTCCCGGTCCTGCTGTTCCGATAGGGACGCCTCCGGTCGGCGCCGGCGGGCCGAGCCCCGTTGGCCTCTTCAGCCGCGGCGGGCGATCGCAGGCTTATTGAAACGTGGCCGTGGGCTCGCCACATAGGAGCTAACCGAAGGGGCCGCGCCGCTCGCGGGCGGAGCCTTCGGGGAGTCGCTTGATGGTGAGGACTCAACAGCTATGAGCCGGTCGATCGTTTTCGACAGCCCCTTCCTGCTCGGTTTCGAGCACACCCGCGCCCTGGCCGAGCGCGCCGCCAAGGCGGCCGCCGAGGCCTATCCCCCCTACAATGTCGAGCAGCTGGGCGAGCGTTCGGTGCGCATCACCCTGGCGGTGGCCGGGTTCGGTCCCGACGACCTGCAGGTGACGCTCGAAGGCCGGCAGCTGACCATCGCCGGCAAGCGCGAGGACGCCGGCAAGGGCGAACAGGCTTTCCTGCACCGCGGCATCGCCGGGCGAGGCTTCGTGCGCAGCTTCGTGCTGGCGGACGGACTGGAGGTCGATCAGGCCCGGCTGGAGCACGGCCTGCTGCACGTCGACCTGAGCCGGCCGGAGGACCTGCCGACGGTGCGGCGCATTCCCATCACGGCGGGCTGATCCAGCCGTCGTTTCACCGGCCGCCCGTGACGGGGGCCGAACCACACGGCCCCCCGGGGCGTTAGTTGCGTAAGGAGGCGGTCGCCATGACGCCGATGCTGATGACCAAGGAAGACTTCAAGGGCCTCGGGGCCCCCGACCTGGTGTATGTGCGCGAGATCCGCGCCGCCGACGTTCTGGCGGACACGCCCATCCCCGAAGCCAAGGGCCTGACCATCGATCCGGAAGCCGTCCTGTACGCGGTGCACGGCGCCGATGGCGAGCGGCTGGCCGTGATGATGGACCGCGAGACGGCCTTCGCCGCCGCCGTGGCTCACGAGCTGGAGCCGGTTTCGGTTCACTAGCGACCTCCGGGCGGCCTGATCGCCCGATCCGCCCTGCCCCGGCGACTTCGCCTTTGACGTTTATATATCGCCGGTTTCCCGGATGGCGAGATAATGATACCGTGGGCGTCGGCGGGAGGTCCGGCGATGGACAGGTATCGGGCGGCGGCGGCCGTGGCGGCGGCGGCGATTTCCAGCGCGACGGGGGCGCAGGCGCAGACGGCGGCGAGCGGCCCGGGCGACTGGGGCTTCTCGATCACCGAAGAGAACGACATGTTCGATCTCTTCGGCGACAATTCCGACCGCTATTACACCCAGGGCCTCAAGTTCACCGTGCTGGCGCCCGACCTGACATTCGGGGTCCTGAAGGGGCTGCTGCGGGAGCACGCGGGGATGGCGTATCCCACAGTCCGCACGACCGCGGGGGTGGGACAGCACATCTATACCCCGGAGGACCTGCTGGTCCCCGTGCCCGACCCGCGCGACCGGCCCTATGCGGGCTGGGCCTATCTGTCGGCGGCGGCCTTCGCCCATGAAGGCGACGATCTGTACAGCCTGGAGGCCCAGCTGGGCGCCATCGGGCCCTCGGCGCACGCCGGCGAGGCGCAGAACAGGGTGCACCGCATGATCGAGGCGGCGGAGTCGCTGGGCTGGGACCATCAGCTCAAGAACGAACCCGGCTTCAATCTTTACGCCGAACATCGCCGCGTCATGTGGAAGTCGCCCGATAACGGGATGATGGAGATCATCGGCGTGCGCACCCTGGCGGTCGGGACCGTGGAGACCTCGGTCGGCGGCGGGCTGATCGGCCGGATCGGCTACAACCTGCAACAGGATTTCGGGCCGCAGCGGCTGCGGCCCGGGTCAGCGGGCGCGGACTTCTTCGACGGCGGCGGAGACGCGTTCTACTTCTTCGGCGGGCTGCACGTGCGGGGCGTGGCCCACGACGTCTTCCTCGACGGCAATGTGTTCAGGGACTCGCCCTCGGTGGACAGGAAGCCGATCGTCCCCGAGTTCACCGCCGGCGTGACATGGAACACCGGCCGGCTGTTGCGCATCCCCTTCACGGATATCAGGCCGCCGCTGCGGGTCAGCTACGCCCACGTCTGGCAGGGCGAGCAGTTCGTCGGGCAGAACGGGCCGCTGGAATACGGTTCGCTGACCCTGTCGTTCAGCAGTTCGGGGCTGGCGCGCTAGGCCTTCCGACGGCGGCGTTACGCCGCTGTGGCCGGGGCGTGGTCGCGGACGAACAGGGCGCGGATGGCGTCGATGGTGTGCGCCTGGCGCAGGTGTTCGCGCATTTCCGACGAGCGCAGGGCGCGCGAGACCGCCGCGAGGGCGCGCAGGTGTTCGGCGCCGTCGCTGGGCGGGGCGAACAGGGCGAAGATCAGATCGACGGGCCGATCGTCGACCGAGCCATAGGCCACCGGCGTGTCCAGCCGCACGAAGATCGCCGTGACCCGCTCGATCCCTTCGAGACGCGCGTGCGGCACGGCGACGCCGGAACCGAGCCCGGTCGAACCCAGGGCCTCACGCTCCAGCAGGGCCTCCATGACCCGGGCCTCGGGCAGGCCCAGCGCTTGGGCGCCGGCTTCCGCCACCGTGTGCAACGCCTGGCGCTTCGACGACGCGCCGCTACGCAGGACGACGCCGCCCTCCGCCAGCAATTCCCCGATGTCCATAAGCTTTCCCGACTCTACCCAAACATTCCCGGTGGGCGGGCGCCGTGTAGACGACCCGCCTCGTTGTGGGAAGTATTATGACGCGCCACCGTTTACCGAACCGTGTCCGTTGAGCGTTTTGGTGGTTCGCTCCGGATCGATCCAGCCGACATTGCCGTCCGGCCGGCGGTAGACCACGGACAGGCCGCCGTGGGCCGCGTTGCGGAAGACCACGACCGGATAGCCGGTCATGTCCAGCTCCAGCACGGCGCGGCCGACGGTGACAGTGCGGATCTCGGCCTCGGTCTCGGCGATGACCATGCCGACGGGCGGCGGGCCGTCCGGCGCGCCGGCGTCGCCGAAGTCGGCGTCCTCGACGCTGTCGGGATCGCGCAGGACCATGCTGCGGGCGACCTCGCGGGCGGCGTCCTCGGTCTTCTCGGGCGAGAGCCCCTTGGGTCCGAGGTGATGGTCCTTCAGACGCCGCTTGTAGCGGCGGACCCGCTTCTCGAGCTTGTCGAGGCTTTCAGTGAAGGCCGAATGGGCGTCGCCGCCGAGGCCGGACGTGATCACCACCTGGCCCGAGGCGAGGCGCACCCAGCAGTCCACCTTGAAGCTGTGGCCCTCCTTGGTGACCACCACCTCGGCGTCCTGCGCCCCTCGTTCGAAATATTTGCCGATCCCGTCCTGGAGTTCCTGGGAGATGCGCGAGCCTAACGCTTCGCCGACATCCACGTGCTTACCGCTGACCTGGATTTGCATGTCGATAGAACGCGACCGTTGGCGTTTGGTGTCAACGTCGATCACCGAAATGTGGTGGAGAATTCGGCGCTCGCCGGAGCGGGGAATTCGGGGTGGCCGTCCGGGGATTCGCCGACGGACGGACGATAATCGAGAGACTTCGCGGACTTGCAGCCGATCAGCCGGTGCGGAGCATGCGCTTGCGCTGGACCGAAGAGGGGATGCGCAGGGCCTCGCGGTATTTCGCCACGGTGCGGCGGGCGATGTCGATGCCGGCCTCGTTGAGGATCTCGACGATGCGGTCGTCGGAAAGGACGTCGCCGTCGCGGGCCTCGCCCTCGATCATCGCCTTGATGCGGTGGCGCACGGCCTCGGCGGAGTGGGTGGCGCCGCCGTCGGAGGACTGGATCGCCGCCGTGAAGAAGAATTTCAACTCGAACACCCCGCGCGGGGTCGAGAAGTATTTGTTCGAGGTGACCCGGCTGACGGTCGATTCGTGCATGCCGATGGCGTCGGCGACGGTCTTGAGATTCAGCGGGCGCAGGAATTCGAC
>JBGTSL010000212.1:0-4099 GCA_041940325.1 Brevundimonas sp. | reverse complement strand
TCCACCGTCGGATTGCCGCGGCTGTCGAGGATCATGCGGGCGGCGATGTCGGCGATGTCGGTCATGGGGCGGCTCTGTCAGGGAGGAAGATCGGATGGCGGGGTTTAGCCCAACGCCCTCCGAATCGCCAACCGCCCGCGCCGATCCTCAGGCGCAGCCCTCGACGTACTGGATGCTGGGTCCGCCGCCGGCGATCGACTGCACACGGCCGTCCATGCCGATCTCGTACTTCAGGCCACGCGCGGCCGGGCTCTGATGATCCGGAGTGGACCAGACGGTGATGTATTCCGCGGGGGCTTCGACATACTTGTGCGGCTCGACCTCGGCGGCGGCCCCGTAGACGCGTTTCACCTCGGCCGCCATGTCGCCGATGTTCAGGGCGCGGTCGGTCTCGACGGCCGTATTCCGGCTCAGCCAGACGCTGGTCAGCACGCCGTTCTCGACCATGACCAGCAGGCCCTCCGGCGCCCGCTCCGGACGGAACATGTCGCAGGAAGCCGGATCGGGGCCGCCGACGGCCTCGGGGTTGGCGTCGGGCCCGAGCGCCGTCTCGACCTCGGCCCGCGTCATGCCGACGCGCAGGGGGCCAAAACCCAGGGCGGTCAGCTTGTTGGCCGCGGAGACGGGGGGGGCGGGCGTCCCAGGTTCCGCCGGAGCGACGGGCTCGGCCGGGGCGTCCGCGGGCTCGGGCGGCGGCGCCCCGCAGGCGGCGAGAGCCAGAAGAGCGGCCGTGCTCAGGATGGTGATGCGGATCATGGGGCGTCTCCGGCGTTGCTGTCGCCCGCCAGAACGCACGAAAACGGCGCGCGAGGCTATCGCGCGCCGTGAAAAGCTTCGCCGGGCCTCGCGGCCCGCGCCGGTCGAAAGACCTAGTCTTCCTTCGGGGTCAGGACCTGGCGGCCGCGGTAGGTGCCGGTCTTCAGGTCGATGTGGTGCGGGCGCTTCAGCTCGCCCGTGTCCTTGTCCTCGACGTAGGCATTCGTGCCCAGCGAGTCGTGGGCGCGGCGCATGTTGCGACGCGAGGGCGATACTTTGCGCTTCGGAACGGCCATGTCCGTCTCAATCTTCTTAGGTCGGGCGCCGGGAAGGCGCGAAAACAACAGCGGCGGCCCCCGGAAGAGCCGCCACGCGAGCGCGGGCTTATGCCTGAACCCGCCGGGGAGTTCAAGTGCGCAGACGTGCGCTCCAGCCCGCCCGCGACAGCCCGTAATACAGGCTGTCCTTCCACTCCCCGGCGATATGCCAGGTCCGCTCGGCGAAGCCTGTCTTCACGAACCCGAGGCGCTCCAGCAGGCGAATCGACGCCGTGTTCTCCGGATCGACGTCGGCGGTCAGGTCGTCGATGTCGCGCGTGGCGAACACATGATCCACGGTCGCACCAACCGCCTCCCCGGCGAACCCTTGCCCCCAGTGGTCCGGATGCAGGATGTAGCCGACCTCGGGCAACTTCCAGAAGCCCGCCTTGCCAATCACAACGCCGTCCCGCTCGATGACGAAATCCGGTTGCTCCGGCCCGTTGGCGATCATGCTGTCGAGCCAGGTCCGGGTCTGATCGAGGGTGTCGTGCGGCGGCGTCGACCACCAGCGGGTGGCCCGCGGGTCCGACAGCACCGCGTGAATCGCCTCAAGGTCGTCGGGGCGGGCGCTGCGCAGCTTCAGGCGGGGCGTCAGGATCTCCATGATCCGCGAGTGCGGCCTGACGCGCGGACGGTCAAGGCAGCGGGCGCTCCAGGACGAGAAAATGCAGATCGTCCCTGAGCGGCAGGCCGAAGCGAAGATCGCCATAGGGAAACGGCAGGGTCTCCCCGGTCGGCGCATAGCCCAGCCGCCGATACCAGGCGATCAGCGTCTCGCGTTGCGGAAAGACGGAGATGCGCACCCGCCGGGCGCCGAATCGGCCAGCCAGCGCTGCCTGGGCCGCCTCGACCATGCGCCGGCCGAGGCCTCCGGCCTGCAGGGTGGGGCTGACTGACAGCATGCCGAAATACCCCGCGCCCTCCCCCCGGTCCGCGATCAGGACGCAAGCCAGCAGATCACCGTCCCGCCATGCCGTCAGCATCGCCTGGGCCGGGTCGGCGAGAATGGAGGCCAGATCCTCGGGATCGGTGCGCTGGCCCGCAAGCAGATCGGCCTCGGTCGTCCAGCCGGCCCGCGACGCCTCGCCGCGATAGGCGCTCTCGATCAGCCGGTGCAGCGCCGGGATGTCCCCCGGCCCGGCGTCGCGGATCAGGATTTCAGTCATCGAGCAAGGCGTCCGTCACGGCCTCGCCGATGGCCAGCGAACTGGTCAGGCCGGGGCTTTCGATCCCGAACAGTGCCATCAGCCCGGCGATGCCGTGATTGTCCTGCCCGCGTAGCTGGAAGTCAGGCTGGGTCTCGTCCGGCCCGTGCAGCTTGGGCCGGATGCCGGCGTAGTCCGGGGTCAGCGCCCCTTCCGGCAGGCCGGGCCAGAAGCGACGGATGTAATGTTCGAACCCGGCCGCCCTGGCCGGATCGACCGAATAGTCCTCCCCTGCGACGTATTCGAGATCGGGTCCGAACACCGCCTGACCGCCCAGATCCTTGCGATAGTGGGTGCCGAGCGCCCCGGGAATCGGCGGCGGATAGATCAGCCGTTCGAACGGCGCCTTTCCGGTCAGGCGGAAATAGACGCCCTTGCCGAAATGGCCCTTGGGAATACGGTCCGCCGGATAGCCCTCGATGCGGCCCGCGACCTCCTGGGCCGCGAGACCCGGCGCGGTGACCAGCATCCGCGTGGTCAGGGTCGCCCCGCCCTCCCCGCCCGCCGTGATCGTGAACCCGCCGCTCGACAACGGCTCTGCCCGCTCGAAGGGGGTGGAAATCACGACCGAACCGCCCGCGTCCTCGATCTCGCCCTGCAGGGCCAGCATGTAGCCGTGGCTGTCGAACACGCCGCTCTCGGGCGACAGGATGGCGGCGTGGGCGTTCAGTCCCGGCTCCAGCGCCCGCGCCTGCGCGCCGGTCAGATGCTCCAGCCCCTCGACCTCGTTGGTTGTCGCCTGTTCGAAGATCGCCTCGATGCGCGGGACCTCGGCCGCGTCGGTGGCCACGACCAGCTTGCCGCATTTGCGGAAGTCGACCTTGTGGCTGTCGAGGAAGGCGTAGAGCGCATGCCGTCCCTCGACGCAGAACCGCGCCTTCAGCGAGCCCGTCGGATAGTAGAGGCCGCCGTGGATGACCTCGCTATTGCGCGACGACACGCCCTGGCCGATGTGCGGCTCCTTTTCGAGCACGAGCACCGACAGGCCCCGTTTCGCCAGCGCTCGCCCGCAGGCGAGGCCGACCGCCCCGGCCCCGACGACCACGGCGTCGAAATCGAAGCTCACGCCTTGGGACCGTAGAGCTGGTCCGCCCGGGCCTCGAAACAGTGCATCAGCTTGCCGACCGCGCGGTCGAAATTGGCCTGCAGCATCATGTCGAGGATGCGCGACTTGAAGGCGAAGTCGATGAAGAATTCGACCCGCGTCCCCTCGGGGTGCGGGAAGAACTCCCAGCGGTTCTTCAGGTGGTGGAACGGACCGCGCAGCAGGCCGACCTCGACCTTGGGCGCGTTGCGGTCGTGCCGGACCCAGGTCGAGAATCGTTCCTTGAGGACGGCGAAGCCGACCGCCGCCTCGGCGTCGATCACGGTCACGCCCGGCGCCTCCTCCCGCTCGCCCCAGGCCCGCATCGACGACACCCACGGCACGAAATCCGGATAGGCGCGCACGTCCGCCACCAGGGCGGCGAGCTGGTCGGGGGCATAGGGCAGGATTCTGGTGACGCGGTGGACGGCCAAGCTCGGATCAGCGTCCGGTCTGGGCCAGTCGCGCCGCCTTCAGCCGCGCGAAGTCCTCGCCGGCATGGTGGGAGCTGCGGGTCAGCGGCGACGACGACACCATCAGGAAACCCTTGGCCCGGGCGATCGCCTCATAGGCCTTGAACTCCTCGGGAGTGACGAACCGCTCGATTGCGGCGTGCTTGCGGGTGGGCTGCAGGTACTGGCCGATGGTGATGAAGTCGACGCCGGCGGAGCGCATGTCGTCCATCACCTGCATGACCTCTTCGCGGGTCTCGCCGAGGCCGACCATGATGCCGG
>JBGTSL010000211.1:0-4104 GCA_041940325.1 Brevundimonas sp. | reverse complement strand
TCGCAGGCATCCTGAGCAAGATGCCGGCCATCCAGGACCTCGATGACGGCCAGCCGCTGCCGGGCATCGACTGGAAGCTGCAGGTCGACAAGGCTGAGGCCGCCAAATACGGCGCCAGCATCGCCATCGTCGGCAATGCGGTGAAGCTCGTGACCAACGGCACCAAGATCACCGAGTACCGTCCGTCCGAAACCGACAAGCAGGTCGATATCCAGGTGCGCTTTCCGAGCGACCGCCGCAGCCTCGACCACATGGACGACCTGCGCGTGCAGACGGCCGCCGGCAACGTGCCGATCGCCAATTTCGTCACCCGCGAAGCGCGCCAGCGCGTCGGTGAGCGGCAGGGCTTCCACCGTCAGCAGGTGGTCGATGACGGCGAGGTTCGAACGACTGGAAACCACGAAATTGGCGGTCGACCGATCGCTCTACCGACCCTGGACATCGGGACAGTCGGGGCCGGCGGCGGATCGATCGCTTGGCGCGACGACGGCGGCGCACTGCGAGTCGGACCGCACTCAGCCGGAGCCGACCCGGGACCGCGCAACCGCCGGCGGAAGCGGCCGCGTGCGCCGCCGCGTCGGTTTTTGCGTCTACCCTCCGGGCCTTAGCCGTCATATGCTCCGTGCCGGAGGGGTGATGCCGGGTCGACTCACAGATCGTCAGCTGGAGTGTTTGCGGTTGTGCGCCACGATGACCGACAAGGACATCGGTCGGCATCTTGGCATTTCGCACCACACCGTCAGCCTTCACGTCCGCGAGGCGATGCGGCGGCTCAATGTCCCGTCCCGCAAGGCGGCGCTCCGCCGGCTAGCATCGAATCCGCTATACGGACCGGACGGTATTCCAGCTTCCGCTCTTCCCGCGCCTGATCACGGTGCGCCGGGCGATCCGGACGATGACGCAGGAAGACCGACCCGGACCACCGCCTGGTTTCTGCCGCCGCCTCCGCGCCGCGGCCTCCGACCAGGCGCCGTGCTTGTCTTCGCCGCCGTCGCCGCCCTGATCACGGTCGGGATTGTAAGTGTGGTGTCCGGAGCCGTGGGGGCCCTGGCGTCGCATGCACCGCCCACCGCCAACCTGACGCAGGACTGATCACCAGCGTTAGGAGTCCAGCTATGAAGAACAGACACGTCGGCGTCAGGATCGCTCGCCGCCTGCGGACCGCGGAACACGCCGTCGACACCGCCATGGTCGAAACCAGCGCGCTGATCCAGGCCATGATCGAGAGCCGGACCGACGCAGGGTTCGCGGCGGAGGTTGGTCACGGCGCCCTCTTGGACATGGTGCGCGGCTTGTCCCGGCTCGCTGAGGCCAGGGGCGCCGTGGTGAACGGCCATTGCGGTCTCGCCGCCGTGGCCGAGGCGCATCGCATCGGCTGGCGCCTGGACGGGCCTCTCGAGGACAAGCCGGTTGCGGCGATCGTCGAAACCACCCCGGCCGCGGCTTGACCCGGGGCAGGAGCCAGAATGACCCCCACGCAGCTCGCCGTCCTGTGCCTGAGCGTCCTCAGCATCGGACTCCAGCTGTGGAAGGGCCGAAGCGCGGAACGGATCGCCGCCCTGGCCTTCCTGGCCGCCATGCTGTCGACGCCTCTCGTCGACAGCTTTCAGATCGGCGGCCTGAGATGGGGCGTGGGCCTCGTCTCGATCAGCCTCTTTGGGGCGCTGCTGTGGCTGAGCCTGAAGGCGGACCGATGGTGGCTGATGGCCGCGGCTGGCGTGCAATTGCTGACGGTCGCGACCTATCCGGTGGCGCTGCTCACGTCCGACGGACAGGTCTGGGCGAACGTCACCTTTCGCATCGTCGTCTGGGTCGAACTGATGCTCATCGGGCTCTTCGGCGTGTGGGAGGCCCGCATGGCGGCCTACGCCCGTCCGGGTCCGGTCAGCCGCTGAGGTCCATGCACCCCGTTCGCGGTTCCGCCGCGACCATATCCCGAAGGGATCCTGCACATGTCTGACAAGTGGACTTTCGAAACAGCCGTCGACTTCTGGCGCCGACACGCCAAGGCGGACCTGGAGGCGGTTTGGGACCGCTTCATCTCGGCCGAGGCCTTCATTCTGGATCACCGGCCGAGAACGCCGCTGGAGGCCGACAGCGTACTGGAAGTCCTGCTCGAGCAGGGATCTGACGGGCGGGGCGACGGTCGGGACCGGCGGGCTCTCCAGAGGTTGAGGGCCTATGTCCGCGGGCTTCCGCAGCCCATGGCGACCGCGGCCTGAAGTCCGCGTCCGTTCAGAAAAAAGCCCGACGCGGACGCCGGGCTGGAAAGGTTCGGTGATGGTGGGTGTCCTCGAAAAGGAAGACAGACCCTCGTTCAACTGAATTGGTAAACGGTTCGTAAACCCGTCAGGGCGCCGCGAGATCGGGCAGCCAGGTGGTCTGCGCCGCCCCGCCCGGCCCGGCCCACCGGATACGCCAACCCGACTCCATCCGTTCGGCCGTAAGCTCCGGCGAGCCGGCCCCGTCTCCCGGCCACGGGAAATCCTGGCCCGCCACCCGGATATGGTCCGCGCCGTCGCGAGCGGCGAGGATGACGCTCCAACGCCCGTCGGCGCCGGGGACGACCTGAACGGTCTCGTCGCCGCTCTGGACCTCGACAGCCTCCGTGCCGGCGGCGACCCGGCCCGAGGCCAGCCGCATCCGCCCGTCGCTGTCGATCGCCCCCAGCACCGGCGCGGCGTCCAGCCGGCGGGTCGCCCCGCCCGGGCGAAGTACGGCGATCGGCCCCTGCCCCGCCGCGAGGACCAGCAGGCGATCCGGTGACGGCGCGGCGTCCTGACCGACCTGGGTCTCGGCGCGAAACAGCAGATGTCCAGACGGGGCCGGCACGCGGATCTCGAAGCCGCCGCCGGGACCGGCCGTCGCCGCGAAGGCCGCCCCGTCGTCGCCCCGCAACACCACGCGGCCCCCGGCGTCGGCGGCCCCCGAGATGACGAGATTCGATCCGGCGCGTTCGACCCGCTCGATAACCGGCGGGCGAGCCCACTCGCGGGCCGCCTCGGCGTCACCCGCCCCTCGCTCGGGCGGGTTCGGGGAGCAGGCCGCTGCGCCGCCCGCGAACACGGCCGTGGCCATCGACAATATCGCCCGTTTCATCCTGCCTCTCCGCCCGTTAGGAGTGTCGCCCCAGATAGCGCGGTCGCGCATCCGCTGTCTTTCACTGTCTTCAAGAGGCCCCATGTCGTCGCCCGTCATCATCCAGCCGTTCGACGGCAAGTCGGTCTGCCTGTTCTGCGGCTCGTCCGAGACCGTCCTGCCGGAATATCTGGAGGCGGCGCGGGCCTTCGGAACGGCGGCGGCCGAAGCCGGATGGCGGCTGGTCTACGGCGGCGGCGGCGTCGGGCTGATGGGAGCGTCGGCGCGCGCGGCGCACGCCGCGGGCGGACGCGTACTGGGCGTCATGCCCGGCTTCCTGCGCAGCCGGGAGCGGCTGTTCGACGAGGTCGAGACCCTGGTCGTGCCGTCGATGCACGAACGCAAGACCATCATGTACGACCAGTCCGACGCCTTCGTCGTCGCGCCCGGGGGCGTCGGCACCTTGGAGGAGGCGATCGAGGTGCTGTCGTGGAAGCGCCTCGACCTGCACGCCAAACCGGTCATCTTCTTGAATCTGAACGGGTTCTGGGACGCCCTGCTGGCGGTCATGGAACACAGCATTGAGGAAGGCATGACGCCGGAATCGTTCCGTCAGGCGTGGACCGTGTGCAACACCGTGGCCGAGACCATCGAGGCGGTCAGGGCCGCCGACGATGTGCCTCACTTGCAACATGATCAGCGATAAGTAATCACTGGTCAGTCACACAGCGTCTCTTTTGAAAACGCGAGTTGACAGTTGTGTTTGACGACGGACATTGACCTCGCCGGGCGGATCGCCGCCCCTGCCATTTCGGAGACCTCCCCATGCGTGCTCTGCTTGTCGCCGCGACCCTGCTCGTCGCCGCCCCGGCTTTCGCCGACGCCCCCGTCTCGAGCGCCGTCCTCGCCGACGCCTCGAAGGCGCCCGCCGACCGCACCATCATCGACGGCGCCTCCTGGCGCTGCGAGGGTGCGACCTGCACCGCCAGCGGCGGCGCCATCCAGCCGGCCACGCGCGCCTGCCGC
>JBGTSL010000210.1:0-4109 GCA_041940325.1 Brevundimonas sp. | reverse complement strand
TCATAGAAACAGTCGACGGGGCAAACCTCGACGCAGTCCATAAACTTACATTTCACGCAGGCGTCGGTGACGATGTAGGTCATGGAAGGAAACAGTGATCGCGCGGGTTGTGGGTCGGGCTGCGCAGATGACCCCCGCGACCCCGCCTGTCAACTCGGTGAGCGGACGTGACGCAGCGGAGGAGGGGTTGCGCGCCCTGCTCGCGGCCCTATCTGTATCTGATGCGATTACAGATCGCCCGATCATCACAGGATTACACATCATGCGTCTCGTCTCCCGAACCGCTATCGCCGTCGCGCTCTCATTCAGCCTGCTGGCTGGCGGCGCCGTCGTCGCCCAGGCCGCGCTGACACAGACGCCGGCCGAGGTTCAGGCGGGAACCTACAAGCTCGATTCCGACCACGGAAAGATCACCTGGTCGGTCGACCATCTGGGCTTCTCCACCTACGTCGGCCAGTTCGTGAACGTCCAGGCGCAGCTTGTTCTGGACCCGGCCAATCCGTCGGCCTCCACCCTGACGGCCACCATCCCGCTGACGGAGGTGGACAGCAATTCGGACGGCCTCGACGCGCACCTGCAGACCGCCGACTTTTTCGATACGGCCAATCACCCGGTCGCCACGTTTGTCTCGCGCAGCGTGACAGTCGACGCCGAAGACCCGTCGGAAGCTGTCGTGGTCGGCGACCTGACCCTGCGTGGCGTCACCAGACCCGTGACCATGGAGGTCGAATTCAACCAGGCGGGTCCGTCTATGGGCGGCGCGTACCGGGCTGGCTTCGATGGCGAGGCGACGATCCGGCGCTCGGACTTCGGCATCGATTTCGCCCTGCCGGTGCTGGGCGACGAGGTGGAGCTGCACCTCGAGGGTGAGTTCATCCGCCAGTAGGCGGGCCTCGCTCCACGGACGAGTACAGGGCGCGGGCCTCTTCGGGTGGTCCACGCCGTTCGCCCATCTGCAGCACCTGCAGATCGACCAGCCGCCCGCCGAGGGCGAACACCAGCCCGTCACCGACGTGAACAGTGCGACTGGGCTTGTCCAGCCGCGTCTGGACGCCGTTGTGGGTCAGCCTGACGGCGCCGCGTTCAACCATGGCGGCGGCCAGCGAGCGGCTCTTCGCGAACCGCGCCCGCCACAGCCAGACATCGATGCGGCAACTGGTCCCGCTCACTGGGCGGTCCGCTTGCGAGGCCGCTTCCGCCGGGCTGGAACGGGCGAAGCAAGTGCGGACAGGGCGGCGAACGGCGAGTCCTTCGCCGGCTTCGCGGGCCGGTTGGCGCGATCCGGCCGCTGGGCGCGGGTCGCCTTCAGCGCCGCGATCAGCGCCTTCGCCTGTTCGAGGGTGATCCCCAGTTCCTCCAGGTCGGTCGCGGTCAGCGAACCCCTGTTCCGCGCCCGTCGCTCGGCCAGCGATTCCAGCATTTCGACCCCGGCTGCATGTCGGCCGACGGCGCGCAGGCCAAAAGCCGACAACAGCCGCGCCGGGGGCGGCGGCCCGGGAAGCGGAGTCAGACTCGTCGCGCCGGGCCGGAACGCCTCCCTGGCGACGAATGCCTGCGCCACGCCCGGGGCGCGTCCCTTCAGCAGGGCGGGCAGCCACACCGAGTGGGCCCCGAGGCGAACGCCGAAGGTCTTCAGAGTGCGCCGCTCGATCTGGCTGAGGGCGGCGAGGTCGCGTTCAAGCTCGCGCCGGTCGAGGATCCCGCCGGCTTCGAGCAGACGGAAGGCGAGTCCGCGAGGCAGACCCTTCAGCGCGCCGCTCTCGACCGCCGTCTTCAGCCGCCGCAGCGGCCGCAGCGCCCGCCCGGCCTCGGCCGCCAGCCAGGCCTCCAGCCGCCGCTGCGCCCGCTCGCGCGCCGCCGTGGGGCCGAGCTCGCCTAGCAGGCGCACCCGCGGAGCGAACCAGTCGCCGCCGGCGAGCTGACCGGCCTGGACGCCGCGCCACAGCACCGCTCCGTCCGGCGTCACCGAAAAGGCCTCATCGCCGTCCGCCGCCAGCTGTCCCAGACGCCGCGCGATCTCGGGCGTCACCGCCTGCCGGGCGGCATGGCGCAGGGCCCTGTCCTCCAGCGCGCTGCCGCCCTTGTCGATCTGGAAGTCGACGCCGGAAAGCCGCCCGACCGCGTGGCCCTCGACCATCACCGCGCCATCCGCGTCGACGTCCGCCACCGCATCCTCCCGGACGTTCAGCGCCCGCATCAGCGCCGTGGTGCGCCGGTCCACGAACCGCGCGGTCAGCCGCTCGTGCAGCACGTCGGACAGCCTTTCCTCCAGCGCTCTGGTCTTGTCCCGCCACCCCTGGGCCTGATCCAGCCAGTCCGGCCGGTTGGCGATATAGCTCAGCGTCCGCACCCCGCTCAGCCGGGCCGACAGCTGGTCGATCTGGCCGTCGTCGCGGTCGAGGTCGGCGAAGCGCGGCGCGATCCAGTCGGCGGTCAGACGCCCGCGCTTGCCGGTCAGCGCCTCAAAGATGTCCTTCGCCAGCCGCGCGTGCTCGTCCAGGGTCGTCTTCTGGAAATCCGGCAGCTGGCACGCCTCCCACAGCCGCATGATGGCGCCCCGCGAACGGCCGATGCGGGCCACGTCCTCGTCCTTGATCAGCCGACGCAGCAGTGTTTCGTCCAGCGCCGGCTGTGTCAGGTTCAGGCCCCGGACGCCCGGGCCCACAGTCAGCGAGCGCAGCAGATCGTTGAGGGTGTCGAAGTCCAGCCGGGCGTTGCGCCATTCGGCCCCCTCGACGGGATCGAAGCGGTGCTCGACCACCTGTTCGACCAGGTCGGGGTCCAGCTCGATGGCTTCGCCGGTGACGCCGAAGGTCCCGTCGCGCAGGTGCCGCCCCGCGCGTCCGGCGATCTGGCCGATCTCGTGCGCGTGCAGCCAGCGCGTGCGCCGCCCGTCGAATTTGCGCAGGCCGGCGAAGGCGACATGGTCGACCTCCATGTTCAGACCCATGCCGATGGCGTCGGTGGCCACCAGAAAATCGACCTCGCCGGACTGAAACAGCTCGACCTGGGCGTTGCGGGTGCGCGGACTGAGGCTGCCCATCACCACCGCGGCCCCGCCCCTCTGACGCCGGATCAGTTCGGCGATGGCGTAGACCTGCTCGGTCGAGAAGGCGACGATGGCGCTGCGGCGGGGCAGGCGGGTCAGCTTCTTCGAACCGGCGTAGCTCAGCGTCGATAGCCTTTCGCGCTCGACGATCTCGACGTCGGGGACCAGCGACCGCACCAGCGGGGCGATGGTTCCAGCGCCAGCTCGTTGTGATGGGGAGTGTGGGCAGGCCCTGCGAATGAGCCTCAGGCGCAGGGGGCGCGTACGGGGCTTCGGAAGGACCTCCTGGTTGTCAGGATATTCCCTATCCGGGGCAACCCCTGCCAGTGTTTTGCAGGGTGAACTTCGTGCAGTGTGCCACGCTCTATCCCTGTGTGTGCAACGCCACAAAAAGGCCAGCCACATGCCCGCGAATTGGCTGTTCAAGCGCAGTTCGTGGTGCTACAAAGGACCGCGAATTGGCTGTTCAAGCGCAGTTCGTGGTGCTACAAAGGACCAAGCCGGTAGCGATTGCCAATGCAACACCGTGGTACCACCTGAGCCCGCCAGGGGTGCCGCCACAGGAGGTCGTATGGATGCCATCAGCAACTTCGCCGCGCGCTACGCCCGTAGCCGCGAAGAGGAAATGTCGATCGACGAGTACCTCGCCGAGTGCAAGCGTGATCCCATGGCCTACGCCACATCGGCCCAGCGCATGCTGGCCGCCATTGGCGAGCCCGAGATGGTGGACACGCGCAACGACCCGCGCCTGTCGCGGCTCTTTGCCAACAAGGTCATCAAGCGCTACCCCGCCTTCACCGAGTTCTACGGCATGGAGGAGTCCATCGAACAGGTGGTGAGCTTCTTCCGCCATGCCGCGCAGGGGCTGGAAGAGCGCAAGCAGATCCTTTACCTGCTGGGCCCTGTGGGTGGTGGCAAAAGCTCCATTGCCGAGTGCCTCAAGGCGCTGATGCAGAAGGTGCCGTTCTATGCGCTCAAGGGCTCGCCGGTCAATGAATCGCCGCTGGGCCTGTTCGATGCCGCAGAAGACGGCCCCGTGCTGGAGGAACAGTTCGGCATT
>JBGTSL010000209.1:0-4126 GCA_041940325.1 Brevundimonas sp. | reverse complement strand
TCGGTGTAGGCCACCGGGAAAGGGTTGAAAGCGCGCACCCGGTTGGCCAGGACACTCGCCGGCAACTGCCAGTCCAGACGGGCTTCTGACTTGTTGATCTTGTTCGCGTAGGTGGCCTGTGCGTTGTCCTGGACCTGTACCGACACCGGGCACCCCTCCGCATCACAGCGCTGGAAAGTCTGCAACGCTGCAAGTAGTTCCCGGACACCCAATCCGGCCAGTTTATCCAGTAACGATCCGGTGGTGTCGGTCGGCTCGATGGCACACTCAGCGCTGCGCACAATGCAGCCAGTGTCGAGACCTTCATCCATTTGCATAATCGTAACGCCGGTTTTGCTGTCTCCGGCTTCGATAGCCCGGTGAATGGGCGCGGCACCCCGCCAGCGGGGCAGCAGGGAGCCATGCAGGTTGAAGGCCCCCAGCCGCGGCGCGTCGAGCACGGCGGCCGGCAGGATCTGGCCGTAGGCGACGACGCAGGCGGCGTCGACCTCGAGGCTGCGGAAGGTCTCGATGGCCTCGGCGGCCTTCATCGAGGCGGGCGTGAAGACCGGCAGGCCCATGGTCTCGGCGAAGGCGTGCACCGGCGAGGGCGTCAGCTTCTGGCCCCGGCCGCGCGGCTTCGGCGGCTGGCTGTAGACGGCCACGACCTCATGGCCGCTGGCGATCAGCTCGGCCAGCGAGGGCACGGCGAAGTCGGGGGTTCCCATGAAGGCGAGGCGCATGCGCGGCGGTGTGCCCTATGCGCGGGACGGGGACAAGGCGACGGTCGGAGCGGACCCGGCGGTCAGGGTTCAGCCGACAGGCCGTCGCCCAGCCGCAGGCGCGCTGACAGACCCCCCTCCGCACGATTGTCGAGCTCGACGGTTCCGCCATGGAGGCGCGCGATCGACAGGGCGATGGCCAGGCCGAGGCCCGCCCCGCCGGTGGCGCGGTTCCGCGACCGATCCAGACGCGCGAAGGGACGCAGGACCTCCTCGAGCTGGTCCGGCGGGAGGCCGGGACCATCGTCCTCGACGCGGATGATGAGGACCTGGCCCTCCGTAGCCACGCCCAGGCGCGCGCCGCTGGCGTATCGGACGGCGTTGTCGACGAGGTTCCTGAGGGCGCGGGTGACGAGGTCGGGCCTCAGGGACCAGACGACCGGCTCGCCGGGCTCCAGCTCGACCGACGCGCCCTGGGCGCTGAACTCGTCGACGACGCCGAGCAGCAGCGCCCTGACATCCACCCGCGCCACCGGCTCGGCCGACCGGCCGGTCCGCGCAAGGGTCAGGATGTCCTCAATCATCCGTTCCATGCCGTCCACGGTCGAGAACAGGGCCGACCGTTCGGCGACCGGCCGCATGCTCGCCGCGCGAATCCGGATCGAGGCGAGCGGGGTGCGCAGGTCATGACCGAGCGCGCCCAGCATCTGATCCTTCTCGCCCAGAAGGTCCGAGATGCGTCGGCTCAGCCCGTTGAAGGCCTCGATCGCCCGCCGCATGTCCGGCGGGCCCTCGGGCTTGAGCGGCTGCAGCGGCGCCGCGCCCGAGAATTTGTCGGCGGATTCCGTCAGCCGCTTCAGGGGCCGGGTCACGCGCGCCGCCAGCCAGGCCACGCCGGCGAGCAGGGCCACAAACGTAAGCACGCTGACCGGCATGAACAGGTGATAGCCGCCGTGCAGATGCCCCAGGCCGCTCGCCAGGATCCAGTTCAGCATATGGCCGACGACGAAGCCGCCGACCGCGATCAGCAGCAGTTGCGACCTGAGGGACAGGGACGGCAGAGGCGGCGTCATGTGCGGACGACCTTCGCATCCAGCATGTAGCCCGCGCCCCAGACCGTCTTGATCCAGCGCGGATTGCGGGGGTCGTCTTCCAGTCGACGCCGCAGCCGGCTGACCTGGTTGTCGATACTCCGGTCGAAGGGTTCGGCGTCGCGGCCGAGGGTCAGATCCAGGAGCTGTTCGCGGCTGAGGACCCGTCCCGGGCTGCTGACCAGCGCGTGAAGCAGGCGATACTCGCCGGTGGTCAGGGGCCGGGCGGCCTCATCGCCACGGCGCAGGGACCGCGCCCCGGCCTCAAGCGTCCAGTCGCCGAAGCTGTAGCGGTGCGCGGGCGGGGCCTCCACGGCCGCATCGGTCCGGCGGACGCGGCGCAGGACGGTCCGGATCCGCGCCACCAGCTCCCGCGCGTCGAAGGGCTTGCAGATATAGTCGTCGGCGCCGAGCTCGAGCCCGACCAGCCTGTCGGACATCTCCGTGCGCGCCGTCACCAGCATGACCGGGATGTCGGTGGTCGCCAGAACCTGGCGCGTCAGCGACAGGCCGTCTTCGCCCGGGAGCATGATGTCCACGAGCAGCAGGTCGCAGGCGCAGGCCGCCAGGGCGCGCCGGGCGGCTTCCGCGCTGGCGACCGCCGTCACCCGGAACTGGTTTCGGGTCAGATAACGGGCGAGAGGCTCGCGGATGTCGCCTTCGTCCTCGACGATGAGGACCCGGGGCAGGATGCGGGCCGTAAGGCCCGTCTCTCCACCCCGGTCCCTGTCGCCGGGAGTCCGCATTCAGTGCGCCTGGCCGCCGTGCATCGCGGCGCCCAGTTCGGCCACGGTCAAACGGCCGTCCCGATCAGCGTCCAATTGCGTCGCGTGGCCGCGGAGGCCCTCGCGGAACGCCTGCCGGGTCACGGGAGCGGACGGATGGTCGGGCGCGTGCTCCCTCGCGCCGGGCGGCATCATCGCGTGCAGGGCGTGAAGTTCGTCGGCGGACAGGCTGGCGTCGTCGTTCCGGTCGGTCCGGTCGAACAGAAGATCGGCATGGGCGTCGAGTTCGGCCGTGGAGATGACCCCGTCGCCGTCGGCGTCCAGCGAGGCGGGGCTGAAACCGTGGCTCGCCTGCAGGGCGAGGGCGGCGGTGGCGACGCCGGCCGTGGCGAGGCCGACCAGAAGAGTTCCCTTGAGAAGCGGTTTCATGCGCGGTGTCCTTTCGCGGCGCGGAGGTGCGCCGGCGACCACGGTGCTTCGCAGTTGTCGCAAAAGTGTCCCGCGGGCGGAAGCGGTTGTTCCGATCCGCGGTCAGCGCCTCGCCGCGTCGGCCGAAATCAGTCGAAGCGGGTGAAGACGCCGCCGCCCTCGTCCCATTCGCCGCCGGGGTCGAGGGCGTCGTCGAAGGTCAGCAGGCGGTCGATCAGCATTCCCGCCACCATGCCGACGGCGGCCACCGCCACCAGCGAGACCACGCTGGCCACGCCGACCTTTTCGTTGCGGGTCAGGCGGCGGCGACCGGAGGGGTCGACGATGCGGTCGCGGTTGCGCTTGAGACGGGCCATCAGGCGGCCAGCCTCGCGGCCTTCCTGACCTTGGCCACGGCGCGTTCGCGCTTCAGGCGCGACAGATGGTCGATGAACAGCACGCCCTCGAGGTGGTCCATCTCGTGCTGGATGCAGACGGCGTAGAGGCCGTCGCACTCTTCCTCGACGGTCTGGCCGGCGTAGTCCTGATAGCGGATGCGGACGCGGGCGGGGCGTTCGACGGCATCGTAGACGTCGGGCACCGACAGGCAGCCCTCCTCGTACTGGAACAGCTCGTCCGAGGCCCAGACGATCTCGGGATTGACGAAATAGCGCGGGTTGCGGCGGGCCTGTTCGAAGGCGGCGCGGGCCTCGTCCGTGGCGTCCTCCCCCGGCTCCTCGACGCCCTCGCGGTCGCCCAGGTCCATGACGATGACCCGGCGCACATCGCCGATCTGCACGGCGGCCAGACCGATGCCGGGCGCCGCGTACATGGTCTCCAGCATGTCATCCATCAGGGCGCGCAGTTCGTCCGTCACCGGCCCTTCGACCGGGCGGGAGACCTGCTTCAGCACCGCTACGTCGGCGGCGTTGTCGATGGTGAGGATGCGACGGATGGCCATGGCCGGGAGGTAGGCGGAGACAGGCGAAAGGTCAAGATTTCCGAGTGCTCCGCTCGGTTATGCCGCGGCGCCCGGCAGCACCCTCGGCTTCCTGTCGTCGCCGATGGCGACATAGGTGAAGACGCCCTCGGTGACGCGCATGGCCTCGGCATGGGCGACGTTGCGCGAGCGCTTCCAGGCCTCGACGTGGACGCGGATCGAGGTGCGGCCGGACTTGAGGACCGTGGCGTAGATCGACAC